>JANYKF010000220.1 GCA_025361665.1 Clostridiaceae bacterium | reverse complement strand
GGTGACGATTCTTGCCGTAATCCAGTTGAATAGTTCCCATTTGATTCCCATTATATCACCAATTGTGAAGATTGCCATATGACAATCCGATTTCATTGTTTTCCCGTATACCCTGCAGCGCAGGCGTTTCAGGAGAACACTCTGGCTTCAGGCGGTATCAATCAGGCGTCATGCCCTTCGGAGTGAACACGTATGCCGGCTTCTTCGGATGGTCCGATTCGGCATGGGACAAAATGCATCCGCAATATTTTTGCATATACCAGCCTCTGGTACGTGCCAGATTCTGTCCCTCCCGATAAAACGGCCGAAAATCCCGGTACAGGAATGTGATGCCATGCCGCTGCGCCGCTTGCTCTCCCGCCATTCGGACTGCTTCGTGATCCTGGTACGGACTGATGAGCAGGCTTGTTGTAAAAAGGGTAAAACCCTCTCTTGATGCCATGGAAGCCGCTTCATCCATGCGAATATCATAGCAGGAAGCACAACGCCCGGCATCCCCCGGAGTCCACCGTTCCAACCACTCGGATTGGCGAATATCGTCGATCCAACGCATGGGCAGGTTCAGCGAAGCAGCCATATCCGCCACGGACCCACGCCGCCGTGTCCATTCTTCCAGGGGATGAATGTTCGGGTTGAACCAGAAACCGGAAATCTGAAACCCTTCGTCGCCAAGGCGCTGCAGAAGCGCACCGGAGCAGGGGGCGCAGCAAATGTGCATCAGCAGGCGGTTGTCCGTTTCCAGTACCATATCGATTCCTTTCCTGGTCGGGAATACGCGCTTGGTTGAACGTTTCCTTACCGAATCATACTTCATTCTGGTGTAAAAACTCACTTTTGTGAGTTTTCATGCAGGATGTCTCTGACATCCTGCATGTCGAAGGCACATTTTGTGCCTTCAACACACCGAATCACGTGATTCAGTGCCCTCCGGCAGCATTTGCCGCCGTTCCGGAAAGCATCATTCACCGGGCCGCCGCCTCTATCCGGGACACAAGTTTCCGCCATGCCGCCGTTCCGGAGAATTGCGTGGGCAAAGGCGAGGTGTCCTCCGGTCTTGCCTTTTCCAACCTGTTTGCAGCCTTTAGCAAAAGAATCCGACGGACAGAATCATTCAGCCGGCTTTCGGAGATCCGACCGGATTTCACTGCATCAAGCACGGCATTGCAGGCCCGTTCCAGCGATACGGGCACAAGGAGCATGTCCGCCCCGGCCTCCACGGCCATCACGATTGATTCCGCTTCCCCATAATTCTTTGTAATGGCGCCCATTTCCATCGCATCCGTGATGATGACGCCTTCAAATTGCAGTTCATCACGCAGAAGACCGGTCAGGATATCCGGATTCAATGTGGCTGGGAGCTTTTTTTCAGAAATGCCAGGCGTGTTGACATGGGCAGTCATCACTACGGGCGCTCCGGCCGCGATGGCCGTGCGGAACGGCACCAGTTCAACCGCATCCATGCGTTTTCGATCGTGCGGCACCACGGCAAGTCCCAGATGGCTGTCTGTCAGGGTATCTCCATGCCCGGGGAAATGCTTGACTACGGGAATGATGCCAGCCTCCCGCAGCCCGAGAATCGCTCCGGTGACCATCAGGGAGGTGGGTCCCGGTTCGGTGCCATATGCCCGATTTCCGATGACCGGATTTTTGGGATTGGTATTGATGTCTGCAACCGGGGCAAAATCAAGATTGAACCCGAGTACCGACAATTGTTCCCCCATGGCTGCTGCCGCTTCCCTTGCCAGTGCCGGATCGCCGGTTTTTCCGATGATGGCGGCCTGGGGCATGGGTACAGCGCCCATATTATGGGCGTCGGCCAGTCGGGATACGGTTCCCCCTTCCTCATCCACCCCGACAAGAAGCGGGATGCCGGAGGAAGACTGCAGCTGCCGGATGAAGGATGCGGTCTGCGCAACCGTATCGAGATTTGAGGAAAAAAGGATGACCCCGCCGGGCTTCCATTGCCTGATGGCTTTCAGGGTCGGTTCATCTGCAATCAGCAGGGGTTTGCCGGATGCCGACGTTCTGAAGGCCGGGAACATCATTTGCCCCACTTTTTCATCCAGCGTCATGTCGGAGATCGCCGCATTGATGGATGCCAATGTGGTGGTGTTTGCGGGTGAACTGGGCGATGGGGATCCTTTCAGACCCGTTTCTACGGTTTCTCCTGTTTGCAAAAACGGACCGGAACAGCCAGTTAGGATACCTGAAGGGAGCATGACAAGAAAGCAAAGGAATAGCAGGAATCTGACAATACAACCTGTGCGAGTCATGAATCATCTCCCAAAATCGTTCCAACTTCAATCGTGTGGCCATTCAAATAATGGCCGACACTCATTTTTCTGGATGATGGCATCTGGATCTCGAGTATGCGCAAAACGCCATGCCCCGTCTGAACCGTCAAGCCGTCCTGGTCGGCAGACAAGATAGTGCCGGGAAACGAAAGGGTACCGGTGGACAAAACCGTGCCACTGGAACAGATATTCCCGGCAGAGGGTGCGGATGTCATGGGTGACTGCAGTTCCTTCTCAATCCGAGGTGCAGGCTCTGTGCGGATGATGCGCACCATGCCGCCCTGATAGGCAGTATACGCTCCCGGCCACGGGTCTGTTCCGCGAACAAGGTTGTGGATTTCCCAGGCGGATTTCTT
>JANYKF010000208.1 GCA_025361665.1 Clostridiaceae bacterium | reverse complement strand
CTGTTTTCCCGACACCGGGCTCCCCGATGAGGCAAGGGTTGTTCTTGGTGCGCCGGGAAAGAATCTGGATGACCCTATCAATTTCCTTGTCGCGCCCGATGACGGGATCCACCTTGCCCTCGCGGACCATGGCGGTCAGATCCCGGCCGTATTGATCCAGGGTCGGGGTTTCCACGTCGTTCGCCTTCGGCTTCGCAGCCGCTGCGGCAGCCGGCGTATCCTCGGACAGCATGCCCAGAATACCCTCATAGAGCTTGTGGATGTCCAGGCCCATCTCCGTGAGGATGCGGACGGCGACACTCTCGCCTTCCCGCATCATCGCGAGCAGGATATGCTCGGTACCGATGAAGTTCTGCCCCAGCCGGCGCGCCTCCGCATAGGAAAGTTCGAGAACGCGTTTCGTGCGGGGAGTGTGCTGGACATTGGGCGTCTGCCCATCCCCCCGTCCGATCATTTCCATGATGGTCTGCGTGAGCTTTGCCTCGGTGACATCGTTTGCGGCAAGCACAGAGGCCGCCACGCCGGTTCCTTCCCTGACAAGCCCCCACAGGATGTGTTCCGTGCCGATGTAGCTGTGACCCATGCCCTGCGCGAATTCCTTCGCGAGGTTCAAAGCGGTTTCCGCCTTTTTTGTAAATTTACCGTAAATCATGTTTCCACTCCCCATAATTTCATATTTTAACCATAAATACCGCCATGAACGGCACATTCAAGCAAGTGAACCTGGCTTAGCCGTGATTGCACATCGATCAATGCCCCTTATAAATCCTGCATCTGCATCACTTCGCGGACGAGGCTGGCGCGGGTCGCATCGCGGTCATCCGGCCTGAGCGCGCGCCCGAGCTTCTGCTGGATGTTGCCGGGCTGGATGTCCAGCATCAGGGCATTGAGCCGGGTTTCGTCGATGCCGGGCAGCAATCCCAGGTTCACGCCCAGCCTGACATCGGAAAGCTTCTGCAGCGTCTCATCCGCGGAGATGATGCGGGCATTGCGCAGCACGCCGTAGGAGCGGTGGATGCGATCCACCAGGCGGATGCCGTTCTGCGCAAGCAGCTCCTTGCGAAGCTCCCGCTCCTGTCCAACAATCTGGTTGGACAGGCTGCGAACGCCGGTCACAATGTCATGTTCCGTTCGGCCAAGGGTTACCTGATTCGATATTTGGAATACATTCCCAGTCGTTTCGGTATTCTCGCCGAACATCCCCCGCACGGCCACTCCCAGTTTCGTGATGGATTCGAGGATGCCCTTGATGTACCCCGTCATCACCAGCGCCGGCAGGTGCAGCATCGCCGAGGCACGAATCGCCGTTCCAATGTTCGTGGGGCAGCAGGTGAGGTAGCCGAACTTGTTGTCATAAGCGAAATCGATGCTCTCCGACAGAAAGCTGTCAATCCGGTCGGCCAGGGTCCAGAGTTCCTCCAGCTGGAGACCGGCTCCCAGACACTGGATGCGGAGGTGATCCTCCTCATTGATCATGATGCTGATGTTTTCGCTGTCGTTGATGATGACCCCGCATTCGATTTTGCTCTCCGCGAGTTCCTTGCTCACCAGATGCTTCTCCACCAGCACCTGCCGCTCCACGGAAGGCAGCCGTGTGAAATCAATGAACCTGAACTGCAGGAACAAGCCTCCGTTGCCATGCATCAAGGCCGCCACCGTGCGGTCCATGACCTCGCGCCGAATTTCCGGCGTGCTCCCATGCGGATAGGGAAACCCTGCGAAATTGCGGGCCAATCGGATCCGGCAGCTCATGACCACATCTGAATCGGGTCCCTGATCGACATACCATTTCTTCATGTCCTCGCCTCCCGCCGCCGTTCCAGCTCCCGGATGCGGTCCCGCAGATCGGCCGCCTTCTCGTAGGCCTCTTCCGCTATGGCGCAGATCAATTCGGACTTCAGCCGTTCCAGGTCTCCCGGCAATGCCGACTCTTCCGCCTCCGTTTGTCCCGGATGCTTCCCGATATGCCGCGCATGGCCATGAATCCGGGTGAGCAGGTGTTCCATCGGTTCGGCAAACGTGCCGTAACATTGGCTGCATCCCATCCGGCCGGTAGTGTTGAATTCAGCGAGCGTCATGCCGCAGCCCTGGCATGCCTCGACATTTTTCTCTTCTTCCTCGTCCTGTGCGTGTGTGAACGCGGCCAACCCGGCCAGCAGCTTGTTCAGATCGATCTTCACAATTCCGCTTTCCGCTGCGCACTGGCGACAGACGGAGACCTGCGTTTTCTGTCCGTTCAGGTTCCTGGTAATGAACAGCGAAGCTTCTCGCTGGCTGCAAATCTGGCAAATAGGCATCTTTCCCACCTCCTAGCGGGAACTTGAAATCCTGGTGGCCGGCCGCTCCACCCACTTCCTGAAGGGAACGCACCCTTCACGCCAGTGAAAGGGGGGCCTCGTGATTCTCAAACGATTACAAGACCGTAAGGCTCATCATCATGTTCTTGAGCATGGCGGCCCGCACATTGTCCCGTTTTTCCATCGGCACTTCCACCAGGGCCTTGTCGGAGAGGGCCGCACGCATGAGCGACGCCTCCCGGCCGGCGATGATGTCGTAATCCGTGAAATTGTTGATGAATACCTCGCAGGTATGCTGCGAGAGGTTGTCGCCGATGGCCGAGATGATGTGCATCAGATAGTCTCCGGCACAGTCTATGTTGAACCTGCGGATGCTGATGCATCCTCCTCCACCCCTGCGGCTCTCCACATAATATCCCTTGTCGTTGGTGAACCGTGTGGAAATGACATAGTTGATTTGCGATGGGACACAATTGAATCGGATGGCAAGTTCATTCCGCTGGATTTCCACACTGCCGTGCATGTCATTGAGCATATCCTTCAGAAAGATCTCAATGATGTCACTGAGTCTTGCCATGTTTTCACCCCTTATACATTATTTCCCACCGGTTTCCGGTTTTATCCCGAGAACCTTCGAGAACATCTGACTTTCTCTGACTTTCATTATACAAGAAGAACCGGTGCGATGCAACCGGTCCTGATGAAAGTCATGATTCTGCTTAAAAACTCACTTTTGTGAGTTCTCCGGTATTGATCATTGACATGCTCACAAGTGCCGGATATCGCAGCCTTCCTGATATGAAAACCCGGCAACAAATGGGATGATGACTTTCGAAACATCATCAATGCCCGATGCATGATACTTCATGCTTTTACCACCCATCCTCGCCGTCTGCCCCATCGCATGAGGCCGTTTCACCTTCAGCGCCTGTCTCTCTGTCTTCCATTGTGCCCACTTCCATGATGCCCATCTCTTCTTCAGCCAGCGTCATTTCGCTGAGGGCCTCCGTATCCGGCATCTGCTGCTGTCCGTACAGCATCTGCAGATCCAGGGACTCAAGCATGGCACGCACATAAGTTCTGACGGGCTGTGAACCAAGATGCCGAATCAGCTCCGCACTGGAAAATTCGGGCTGCCACTCATAGGCCTGCCCGTGCAATTGTGCCACGCGGTCCAGAAGCAACTCAAGATCGGCATTCTGCGCGGGAAGAATGTTCAGGGCCTCGGGTCCGGCCGCCCTTTTGAAAAACCGCTCCATATCCCGACTGTCACTTTCCCCAAACTTCTCCATCGCCAGTTCCGGCATGATGCTGCGGTCATCATTCGTCTTGCCATACCAGAGATCGTCCTGCAGACGGGTTGCAGCAGCTGCGACGGTGTAGATTGGGTATTTTTGCGCTCCACCCCAGTTCAAAAGCCAATGGAGATTTCTGTACGCCTTCAAACGGGACAGTTTTCCGAGACGGCCTATCAGCTCGATTTCATCGATCAGGATAACCCAGCCTTCAAATCCGCACAACTGAAGCATGTCAGCCATCACGCCAAAATAGGACCCGGCATGTTCCGTGACCTTGAATTGGAGCTTCGGCATGGCGCTTCCTTTTACAGAGCGGTGAATCCGATTGATTTCACCAGCGGGCAGGCGCACACCCGTCAAATCCCCATACAACTTTTCCTTGTCCTCACCTTCGGCATAAAACCCATCTTCGAGGATGATCCGCGGGAGCAGGTTGTCATACCGGCCCTCTTGAAAGAGGATGGATTGTTGGATGTCAGCGGGGTGGATCTTATTCAGATAGCGCTGGACGCCTTCCAAAGTAGAGGCAGGCGTCCTGACCCGGGGCGCGAGTTGCCCGTACAAGTTGAACAGGTTGTGGCAGGAGACCTCCCTGCTCAATGAAATACGGCTGACGGCAAAGTTGCGATCCAGCGCCTGATGCTCGATGGCTGTCAGCGCGTGCGTCTTGCCTTGGCCATACTGGCCCCAGATCAATCTTCCCGCGGGGATGCGTCCGCTTTCGAAGACATCCAGATCCCGCATGATGCGATCGGTGACAGGCTGGCGCAAATCGGGAAGCTTCCGGGTGGACAGCCGTGTCGGTATCCCGGCGCGCAGGGATTCGATAACCATGATTGCCTCTGTCTGATGGTTCATGGAATTGCCTCCTCATCTCTGTCGGCGGTAAAGACATTGTCAATGACGACCGACTTCAGAACCGGCGGCGTTTCTTTTGGAGCCATGTTTCGGTACTTTCGTTTCAGTCCGTATCCGGTGAACACTTCGGATAGATGCCTGGAGAGCCGGATTGGAAAATCCGCTCCCTGCGCGGCCAGATGCTGGTCGACATCCACGATGTCGCACAGGGAATTGAATTGCCCCGATGGCACAAGCCCTGTCTGCAAACGCATCCACAACGCCTCATAACTTCTGAAGCCGCGCCTGTCGTCCTCAATCATGTTGCGGCGGCCAGCCAGGACAACCATCAGGTTTTTCAGCAGATCGGCATCATCAATGATTTGCCGGAATAATTCATAAGTATCCTTGTTATTGCCCGGCGTGTAAAGATAACGACCTGTATCCTGGGATCGCTCATAAAGCACGTCGATATCGTCAATGAGCACGACCAGCCCTTTCTGACCGGAGAGAACAAGCAATTTCAAAAGAGAATCCAGCCAACGCCGCGCGGTGGTCTTGTTCAATACCTCATGGAGTCCGGAATCCTTCCGCTCACGGGTTTCAAGTTTTTCACCCATCATCCAGCGGGTTGCGACACGGGTTGCTTCCGCATCCGGGGTCAGCAACCTGTCACGGAGCATGGCATATGCGAACGTGAAAAAGGAAGGGCTGACGTCCGCATTTTTCAACAGTTTTGCCATTGTGATGCGGATTTCACGCGCTGCATCGGCCTGTTCATATCCTTCTTCCATCACATAGGGCAGCAATATGCCGTGCCCGTCGTAGATCGATTTCCCGTATCCCAGTTCGCTGCCGACAACGCAGGCCAGACCTGTAACCAGCTTGTCGACATCCATGGAACCCGTGATCATCCGGTACAAATTCGGGACATCGCATAATTTGGCGCCCACGGTTCGCGCGGACATGTAAAGGACCGTGTAATCCTTTTGGTCCGCACGTCCTTGGATATACCTCAGCAAATGGGATTTCCCGCTGCCTTCACTCCCGACCAGGAGCTTGACCTTGCTCCCGCCGTACGGGATGAAACGATCCAGATAATGCGACTCGAACCGTTCCAGCCACACGCCGGTTCCCAACGTCATGTCGTGAACCAGGTCCAGGTGATTCGGCGCCAGGCCACTTCTGAGATTCTTGATGTCCTCGACTGCCAGTGCCATGACCGGCCTCCTTTACCCTTGGGCTTCTAAAGAATATACAGTTAAGCTGCTGAAGTAACTTTCACGCCCCATGCTGTCCACTACTACGATCGCTTTTTTCTGATCCCTGGCAAACCCAAACTCGAACCTGTATTTGTCCAGTTTCATTACGCCGGACTCCTTGAGCAGGCCCAAATCGAACACGAAAAACTGCAGGGGATAATCCTGCCTGGAAGACTGCCTGATTGTCAGGATATTGTAGAGCTCCTGAAGGGGAACGGCTCGCCCATAGGAAGGTTCCTTGTCACGGAAATGCAGACGGTTTGCGATATGATATGCTTCCAGCAAATCCTTCATGAATGCCGCAGCATTGAACTTGCGCGCCAGAACTTTTTTATATCGGACACCCGCCCACTGGGCCAATCGGCGGGGATTCAAATCTGCTGTTCTTTCACTTTTCCGGCCCAAGGACAACCTGGCTTCCAACCCATCCGTCGAAATCACCAGCTTGAACGGCGGTAGCGTGTATTGGGGAAAATCACCGCTGAACTGGATTCCTGCAGCCTTCAGCTCTCGCTCCAGTTCATACGTATAGGCAGGAGCGCCCAGCTCCACCCGGATGGTTTCCAACTGTTCAACAAGCTGCTTGTTGGCTTCCTCCCATTGAGGAATAAGTCCTGTCATCACCGTGTGAATACTGTCAAGATTCACATGGGCACTTTTGATGTTCCAGGTTTCACCGACGAGGCGAAGTCCATGCCAGCACTTTGCGAGCTTGATGACTTTGGTATTCATCTCCGTGACGGCATCTTCCTTTGCGATTTGATGGCTCATTTGCGCATTCTCCTTGCTTTTGCAACAGTTTGATGCAGGCTGAAACTTTGCGTTTTTGCACAAACCAAATATAACACAGATAGGGTGTGGATGAAAGTCATCATGAAAAGCAGATTGATCTCGCATTCCAGCTCAAGGGCCTTGTATTCACAAAATACCTCCGGACTATGCCTTGTGAACGCATATGCAGATGCGTACTGCAACTTTGAGCCGGACTTGAAGGAACAAGACTTGCCTCTTCCTCATATCATGCTGTGCGACTATCAGGCCCAAGCATATCCGAAACGATGCCGATGGAATGGTTTGCATTTGCTGCGATGATTCTACCCCCGTCTTTAGAAGTTAGCACCATAAATCTTTAGGAATAAATTTAATACAAATCGCCTTCAAATGCCTTTAAAATAAGGCTTTTTTTATTGCTCAAAGTACTTGAAAAAATATTTTTTCTATGAAATTATAATGGCGTTAGTGGCGATATACTGCCTGAAGTCCCGTCGTTTTATCGCTATGTTGGTATCGCAACGCCCATAGATAAGAATAAATTCTTCTGCTTCTCGGTAATCTCACCCATATGAGGTGCCTTCCCCGGCTGCTGGAAACGTTCGATAATGTCCAACTCATCGAGCATTTCCTGCATGGTATAATTCTTGAATAGATTCGCTTTATCCATCGCTGTTTTAATGTATGACATGAAAATCAATGCAATAAACTGAACAAACAGCTTTC
>JANYKF010000180.1 GCA_025361665.1 Clostridiaceae bacterium | reverse complement strand
CAATATCGCCGGAAAATGCCAGTTCCACTTCATCAATTCCGGGATACGTGACGGCACACGGCGTCAAAAGCGTACCATCCGCCTGCTCGACGAGGAACGGGGAGAGTTCCGGCGGAACTTCAAACCCGTACAATCGCTCCGGGACATGGTTGAAACAAACAAGCACCCTGCTGCCCCCGGTTGGGCCATGGCCAGCCTTGATGACTGAAACCGGTTCAGACGAACGGAATCCGTCTCCTTTCCCATAGAAGGCTCCAAGTACGGCTTTCGCGGCCCGTTCACCCAGAACCATGTTGCCTGCGGATGAAATATGGATGGCGTCGCTCAAAGGCAGATCCAACGCCGGAACTACTGCGACGAAAGCAAGGATGCGGGCCGCCTGGCGTTGGGCTTCGCGCACCTTGGCCCACCCCGAATCGCCAATCGGGTCGCCAGGTGCGACATATCGGCCGATTTGAACCGTAAGGAAGGGCAGTTGAGGGTCGCAAAGGTCCTCCCGCAAATGTGAAACGAATTGGCCAAACCGTTCTAGGTAGGTATCGCACGTTCCTTGCGCCGTATCGCTGCAGCCCTGATACCAAAGAATTCCACGGAGCCGGCGAACAGGTGATGCCACGGATGCATCCTCAAGCCGCATTGCATTGATCACGTCCAGCATATTGCGATACAGGGACCCCTCCTCTTCCGGATTCCATGCGGAAAGAGGAGACCCGCCCAGTGAGGTCTGCACAAGACCAACCGGCACCCCGATTTCCTTGCGTATCCTTTTCGCAAAGGAAAGCCACGGACTATGACCAGGATTCGCATTTTCCCGGTTGACCGGATGAACCGTTCCGGTGGACTCGTTGAACGGATGCGTCGCCAAATGCCAGCGCAAATCGTTTCCCAGCAGATGGATGCCTATCTCGGGCGGATCGCAAATCGGATCTTTGCCATAGCCGGCGGCGTTGCTCTGTCCCGCAATGACAAAAATATCGCCCACGCCGACATGGTGGACCATATCTCCACGCGTGCTCCACTCCACAGCCGGCTGTTCCGCTGATGAGAGGCACGTTTCGATTCTGTACAATCCGCCCTCGGGAACACTCAGGCACGCATTCCACGACCCGTTGCCACCCATTTCCGCCGATGTCCATGGAATGATGGACTCCCCGGTATCCTCGAGCACAATGCGGACTTTGACAACAGGCGAAGTCATGGGGTCGGAAAGAGACCAAGTCCCCGACAGCCTGATTTCAGCGGTTCCATCGCTCTGGCGCTGGAGAATCTGCCAATCATCCGGTCCGGATCCGACGAGTGCACCCGTGTTCTTCGGTTCTGATTGCGAATCTATTCTTTTCATCTTTGTCTCCTCCATTGCATATGGTCCAAGCAACACCATTCTACCCTGTATTTGTGCTGTCGGACTACGTTTTTTGATGAACACAGGGCACAAATGCAGATCTTCCTAGTGCTTCGCCGCGAATCATGTATAGTCTACATGATTCATTCCGACAGCATGCCTTTTCTCGAAATAATGTTTATTTCCGATCAATTGATATCAAACATAATATTCGGTATGATTGGGAAGGATTCTCAATCATCTATGAATATCAGGGAGGATAAACGGATGAACAAAAAAGGGCTGAACATTCGCACCATGGTGGCCATCGGGATTGGAGCCGCCATTTTCTTTGTCCTGATGCGCTTCGTCTCCATTCCGTCCGGCGTCCCGAACACGAACCTGAACCTGGCCGCGGCCATCCTCTCCCTGTTCGCAGGTATCTTCGGCCCTGTCGCGGGCATGCTCATCGCTTTCATCGGCCATACGCTCACGGACTTGACCTGGGGTTCCGGAGTTTGGTGGAGCTGGGTCCTTGCGAATACGGCATTTGGCTTCATGCTGGGTATTTTCCGGAAGAAATACCGAATTGAAGAAGGCGGCTTTGGCATGAAGGAAGCCGTTTTGTTCAATGTCGTGCAAATCATCGCCAACCTGATTGCCTGGGTGGGCATCGCCCCCTCGCTTGACATCCTGTTTTTCCAGGAACCGGCCAACAAAGTCTATCTGCAGGGTTTGACAGCAGCCGGGCTGAATGCCGCCGTCATCCTGGTTGTCGGCACACTGCTCGCGTTCGGGTATTCCAAAACACGCACGAAGGCAGGCAGCCTCAAAGAAGAGCGGTGAACGCGGCCACGGGTTTGGAGAAAACGGCGGACATGGTTCGGGGACTTGAGTTCCTCGATTTTACCTTCCAATATGAAAGCCAGTCTTCTCCAACACTTCACCATATCAACCTCGCCATCCGTCCCGGTGAAAAAATCCTGATCGCCGGTCCTTCCGGTTCCGGAAAATCCACCGTCGCCCATTGCATCAACGGGCTGGTTCCGCATGCCTTCAAAGGGGAGTGCACCGGAAACTACCGGGTCTCCGGAGTGGATGCACTCAAGTTGGGCATTTTCGATCTCTCAAAAAGAGTTGGCACGGTCCTGCAGGATCCGGACGGACAATTCGTCGGGCTGACTGCTGGTGAGGACATCGCGTTTGTTCTGGAAAACGACTGCATCCCGACGGAAGAGATGAAAAATCGGGTGAACGCCGTATCCTCCCTGGTCTCCATCGATAATCACCTGCACAAATCACCTCAGGATCTATCCGGCGGACAGAAGCAGCGTGTTTCGATGGCCGGTGTCCTGATTGACGATGTGGACATCCTGCTTTTTGACGAACCTCTTGCGAATCTGGATCCGGAAGCCGGCAAGCACGCCATCGAACTGATTGATCGCCTGCATCGGACAACCGGAAAAACCATCATCCTCATCGAGCATCGTCTTGAAGATGCATTGTTCAGGAGTGTGGACCGGATTGTCGTAATGGACAAGGGGCGCATTCTGGCCGACCTCGCGCCGGACATCCTGTTGTCGTCTGACATCCTGGCCAGTGTCGGGATTCGGGAACCGCTTTATCTGTCCGCATTAAAATATGCCGGTGTCACCATCACGCCGGCCCTGTGTCCCGACCATGTTGACAGGATTGTCCTCCATCGAACCGCTCCCGGTGATGGAACGGCATTGGTTCCGGATCAATCCCCCGGGCAAACGTTTTCGGATCAATCCCCTGATCAGGCGGCGCAGGAAAAATCTCCGGCAAGGCTTCTTCGGGAATGGGATGTACGCCAAATCCCGGTCATCCTCCCAGCACCTGTCACTCCGCTCCTTTCCGTCAGCCATCTTGACTTTCATTATCCGCAGGAACCGAATCGGAAGAAAGCGGTGCGGGACATTTCATTTTGCCTGCATCGAGGGGAGTGTGTGAGCCTTGTCGGCCGAAACGGCGCGGGGAAATCCACCCTTGCCAAACTCATCTGCGGTTTTGAAAAGCCGGATGGCGGCTCCATTGCATATGACGGCAGGGATTTGTCGCGTGATTCCATCAAACAGCGCGCGGAACATATCGGATATGTCATGCAGAATCCCAACCAGATGATTTCGCATTCCCTGATCACGGATGAAGTCGCCTTCGGGCTGAGGACGCGCCAAATCCTTGAAAACGAGGTCATGACCAGGGTTGAAGACACCCTTCAGGTCTGCGGCCTTCACCCATTCCGCCACTGGCCCATCAGCGCCCTCAGCTTCGGGCAGAAGAAACGCGTCACGATCGCGTCCATCCTGGTGCTGCGGCCGCAGCTGCTGATTTTAGACGAACCGACAGCCGGACAGGACTACAGGCACTACACGGAAATCATGGAATTCCTGCTGGGCTTGAACCGGAACACTGGCCTCAGCCTGCTGATGATCACCCACGACATGCATCTGATGCTGGAATACACCACCCGCGCCCTCGTTGTCGCTGATGGAAACCTGCTGGCCGACGATACGCCGGCCAATATCCTGACAGATGATGACCTGATTGCCGCCGCAAGCCTGAAGCGCACATCGCTCTTTGACCTGGCCGTTCGGGCGGGTATTCCGCAGCCAAGAGATTTTGTTCAGCACTTCATCGATTATGACAGGAGGATGCGAAGGCCGTGAGTCGTTTCATGCTCGCCTATGCGGAAGGAAAGTCTTTCGTGCACGCGTTGAGCGGAGCCACGAAATTTCTCTTTTTCCTGTTTTGGTCCGTTCTGGCCATGATGACCTACGACACGAGGGTCATGCTGGTCATGGCGGCGGTTTCCATCCTGCTCTTCGCCGTTTCCCGAACACGCTTCGAGGATGTGTCCTTCATCTTCAGGCTATTGCTGCTTTTCATGGCTCTGAACCTTCTCGCCATCTATCTTTTCGCGCCGGAACAGGGAGTGGCCATCTATGGCACGCGCCATGTCATCCTGCAGGGCATCGGGCGCTATACGGTGACAGCCGAACAATTGTTCTACGAAGCGAATGTTTTTCTCAAATACTGCATCATGGCGCCAGCTGCCATCATCCTGATGGTCACGACCCATCCGAGTGAATTCGCGTCTTCACTGAACCGGATAGGCGTGAATTACTCCGTTGCCTATGCCATCAGCCTGACGCTCCGCTATATCCCCGATGTTCAAAGGGAATTTCAAGACATCTCGCGTTCCCAGCAGGCACGGGGAATCGAACTCTCCAGGAAGGCTTCGCTGATGAAAAGGCTCAAGGGGGCATCCGCCATTCTGATGCCGCTTGTCTTTTCCTCTTTGGAACGAATCGATGTCATCAGCCATGCCATGGAATTGCGCGGTTTTGGTAAAAAAAAGCGCCGGACCTGGTATTCCGGACGCCCATTCAAGGTTCTTGACCTGATTGTCATGCTTGTTGGCGCGCTGCTGCTGGTATTGGGCTTGTGGATCACGTTTCGGGACGGGAACCGGTTTTTCAATCCTTTTGTCTGAACGAAACAATCACGCTGGATTTGTGTGCAAATGCGGCTCCTCCGGATTCGCATGCCAATCACTCAAGCTTGTACAGCACTTCTCTTTTCAGAACATCGGGATCGTCGCTTTCCATGGCCCTGACATGGCAGACGACCATCAGGCCGTTCTTATGGCAGATGTCGATGAGCCTTTTGACCTGCGGCTTGAAGATTTCACGCCATGTGGCCGGATTGAAGAGCATGCCGTTCCTGTAGGCCATGTCCCCCAGATATAGACTTCGGAAAGCCGTCCCTGGCCGGCTTTGATTTGCGCCTTCAGGAATTCCGCGAGGAAATCCCCGGTCCGTCCGACAAAGGCCTTGTACAGTTCCGGTTCCTCCATCATCCAGTACATGGCGTTTTCCGTGCCGATGATGCGCAACAGGTATTCATATGCCTCGCAGACGGAGCCAAAAATGGCGAAATCTTCCACATATACGTCCACGCGGGTATCCCAGGATGGGATATTGCGGGACAGCGCGTCTCCCACGCAATTGAGCTGGTCATCCCCGCCTTCGAAAAACCTGCTCCTGTCAGAGGGATCGTCGAACCGGAAATCCGCCATCTCTTCCGGCGCCTGAACGGAAAAACCTTCAAAATGCGGCATTGGGGCCGTTCCAGACCGTTTGATCGTCGCGCCGAACCCCGTTTTCAAGATGATGTCGTTCCCGTTTTCCTCAAGTATGACAAACTGGCTGATTTTGGGATCCATGTTCGGCGTCATCACAATGTAGTCCAGATCATAGGCCCTCTATGGATCAAAGTCCGCGCCAAACTGCTTTCTCACCTTGATCATGTGCCCTGTCCAGAAAAAAATCTCCAGCCGGGATCCTGTCGGCTTCCTGATGAGACAATACTGCACGCAGCCTTTTGATCTTTTCATTGGCTTTTCCCATATCCAGTTCCTCCGGATTTTTCGTCAATGGCCTCCAGATTTTCTATCGGGTTCCTCCGAAATGATAAGCCAAAGGCATCCTCACTATCAGATGAATGCTACAATGCTTTCAGACTACGTCGGGCGGATAACTGCATATTACTTCCAGACAAGGTTTTGTCCCGCCTGTTCCGGAAAAGGCCATGTTCCCGGAATCCATTGACCAAACCGCATTCTTCAGCCCTGCGGGGAGAAAAAGTTCATCCCCTTGCCGGACATGGATGTGGCCACCGTCAAATTCCAGACCGCCTGCACCGTTGACAACGATGACGATGGTGAATGTACCGGTATCGCGCTGTGCAAACCGGCCGGTTACCCGCAGACGCGTGGCCCCGAAGAATGTGGTTTGCTCTGAACCAATCAGACGGGATTCGATGCCGCCTGTTTCCATTCTCAGAATGGTTGGCGGGATGAGCCAGGTTTTCAGGTTTTCGTCCCAACTCCGGCCGTCATAATGGTAACTCCCAAGTGTCCTCTCGTCGAATGCGCGGTCCGCATCCGGATCTCCGATGTGATGGGGTCTTGCGCCTACCGTGATGTCCGACGGTTCCTGCACTTCGATGACAAAGCAGCCAGGACCGATGGCATGGGGAACGCCGGCTCCCACATGAAACATGTCCCCGACCTTTGCGGGAATCCTATGACACCATTTTTCCATGGCTGGAATGTCCCCTGCCCTGTAGAGAATCTCAAATGCCTCGCGCGTGATGCCCTCCCGGAATCCAAGCAGCAGATAGGGGGTTACAGGTGAATCATCCCGAATGCCCAGCACATACCAGCATTCCACCTTGCCGTAATCAGAATGAAAATGGGATTTCGCGAACGCCCGATCCGGATGGCACTGAAGGCCGAGTTGTTTCTTGGCGTCCAGGAGTTTGACAAGTACGGCCGTATCCGGTCCGAAACGATCGACATGCCGCTTCCCGAGAAGCCCTGCCGGATCCGAATCCACCAAGTCCTTCAGATAGATGATATCGCCATTTTCCAGGCGAGCCTGCGCATGTCCGAGCCGTCCGCCTGGATGAAGGTCATGATCTTTCGTGAGCGTTGTGGATCCCACCCATGCTTCCGGGCATAAATCGTCTACGGGATTTGTTTCCCCTCGAAACCGCATCAGTTCCCTGCCACCGGGATATCCCCGATACGTCCGGTTGTTGACCAGCATGACGGGTCTGCATCCAATCTCCATCATGAATAGACCGTGACCATCAGCACAGGCAGCTGATGTCCTTCCCGGAGGGTGAACACGGTTTTTCCGTTTCCACGGATGGCATCCAGCCATTGGCATATCGGCGAGGGCAACGCTTTCGGGTGTTCTTTCACCTGCCGCGCGTAATCTTTGGCGCGAACATGCCTCTGGCTGATCATTGCGAT
The DNA here is from genome assembly GCA_025361665.1 of Clostridiaceae bacterium. Classification (GTDB taxonomy): domain Bacteria; phylum Bacillota; class Clostridia; order DSM-8532; family DSM-8532; genus JAEWSN01. Next base: position 4,908 of record JANYKF010000180.1, on the reverse strand, counting down.
ACGAATCATGATGATTTCCTCCGTTGCTCCGACAGGGGTTCAATTCTTATAATCATAGCGCTTGCAGGCGGACATCGCAATCCTGTGCGGCAGACTGATAAAGACCATCAATGATGCGCATCAGCGCCAAACCCTGTTCTGCAGGGGCCACGACAGGGCTGCCTGTCCGCACGCAATGAACGAAATGGGCGCATTCACCTGGAACCGGTGGCATCAGGGACAAATCAGGTGAAAGGGTCAAGCCGGTTTTCGCGATTTCCGTGAACAATCGGAGATCTCCGTCACGCCAAAAAGCACCGCCCTTCGTACCCAGGATTTCATAGTACTTTGTTTCCTTCTCGATATTGGATGCCCAGGAAAATTCGAACTGCACGGTTGCGCGATCCCGGGTGTACAGGGTACCGACCGTCATGTCCTCGACATTGAAAAGACCGGCGCCCAGATTTTTATAGCCTGGGCGAAGCCTGTGATCCTGATCCGCGAATTTGCAGTACGTTGCACCACTGACACGTGTGATTTCCGGGAAACCCATGAAGTACAGGACCAGGTCAAGATAATGCACGCCGAGATCGATGAGGGGCCCTCCGCCGGATTTTTCCCTGTCGGTGAACCATACCCCCTTGCCGGGAATACCGTTGCGTCTTTTCCATCCGCATTTCGCATGATAGATATCACCGAAGAATCCGTTCCCGATGCACTGCATCATATATGCGGTTTCAGGGGAAAACCGGTTGTTGAGGCCAACCATCAGCTGTTTTCCGGATGCGTTCCTTGCCGCGACGATCTCCGCTGCTTCCGCGGCATTGAGGGCAACCGGCTTTTCCAGATGCACATGCGCGCCGGATTCCAGTGCGTCAATCGCCATCTGCCTGTGGAGATGGTTTGCCGTACAGATGGAAACGATGTCCGGCTTCACCTCTGCCAGCATGGCGCGATAGTCGGTGTAAACGCGCGCGATTGCGTATTTTTCCGCCATTCGTTCCGCAGCCGGCCGGCTGATGTCGCAAATGGCCGCCATGCGAATCCCCGGCAGCTTGCCGTACTGCGCAAGATGCTTCTTGTCGGAGATAGCGCCTGCGCCGATGCAGGCATAAATCAATATTTGATTTCCGATATCCATGATGCGGCCTCCATAAATTTTGTATGGCATGCGTTTACGGCCTTGCCGTATTTGTATCGCTGCGCATGTTGCGCTTGAGCAACATGAGGATTCCAATGTATCATGGAAGCGTCGGGTATTCATACAATGATGCTCCACAATAATACGAATATTTTGTCCATGGCCGCTTGTACAACCGGCTTTCCGGCATGCCACCCATTCCGGGCAGATTGTTTTTGCAGAAGGACAGTTTGGCAGTAGGGCAGTTTGGCAGAAGAGCGGAACCACCGAGTTGCCTTTCTGTGGTATAATGGGGTGAGGGAAAAAATCGTTCCCTACAAAATGTGTGAATCGATGCCTGATAACCTTTTCGCGGGCATTATGTCCGCTTTCGATGGCAAGCCGCGTCCGGCTTCTCGATTCATTGAATCCGCACCCCGGACAGGTGCCAAAAGGAGAACCCATTGCGATTCGACGAACTGAACATCATCGCCCCCATCCTGCAAGCCGTGAAGGAAGAGGGGTATGAAATTCCTACGCCCATTCAGGAACAAACCATACCCATCCTGCTGGGCAAGCGCGACCTGATTGGCTGTGCCCAGACGGGAACTGGGAAAACAGCTGCCTTCGCCATCCCCATCCTGCAGCTGCTCTCAGAACGCAAAATGGCAGCCACCCACAAAAAAGCCATTCGCGCACTCATCCTCACCCCTACCCGTGAACTTGCCGTGCAGATCAGCGAAAGCCTCGAGGCATACGGAAGGCATCTCCCCTTGAAAACCACTGTAGTTTTCGGTGGTGTTTCCCAGGTCGCACAGACGAACACCTTGAAAGCAGGCGTCGACATTCTGGTCGCAACCCCTGGCCGATTGCTGGATTTGATTGGTCAGAAATTTATCGAGCTCCATCATGTCGAAATCTTTGTTCTGGATGAGGCCGACCGCATGCTCGACATGGGTTTCGCTCCGGACGTCAGGCGCATCATCGGCATGCTGCCGGAGATTCGGCAAAACATGCTGTTTTCGGCCACCATGCCTCCGGAAATCATCAGGTTGGCGGACAAACTCCTGACAGACCCTGCCAATGTCTCTGTCACTCCTGATTCATCCATCGTTGAAATCATCGAGCAATCCCTCTATTTTGTTGGAAAGAAAGATAAGCGCCTATTGCTGATCGAGCTGCTGAAAAGTCCGAATCTTGCCTCGGTTCTGGTCTTTTCCCGTACCAAACATGGCGCGGACCGCATCACAAAGGATCTGGCGAAGGCTGAAATACCGGTAGCGGCTATTCATGGCGACAAGTCCCAAAACAACCGCCAGGCTGCCCTCAACCAATTCAAGGCGAAGAAAATCCGGGTCCTCGTCGCCACGGACATTGCGGCCCGCGGCATCGACATCGACGAACTGACGCACGTGGTGAACTACGATTTGCCAAATGTTCCCGAGACCTATATCCACCGCATCGGTCGAACAGGCCGGGCAGGTTTGGGTGGTGTGGCCATATCATTCTGCGATGAGGCAGAGAAAGTCTGCCTGAAAGATATCCAGAAACTCATCGGCAGACAGGTGCCCGTCATGCATGAGCATCCATGGCCGCTTGACAAGTATGTCGAGACCGATCCGCCGGAACCGGCCGGCGGATCCGGTCGTGGGCGCAACGGAAGAAATGTCGCGGTACCGCGCGATTCACGGGGCCAGCGTCTGGCGCAGGATCGCTCCGAGAGTGTGGATACCCGAAGTCCACGCATTCCGGGTAATGTTTCCGGGCCCGCAGAAACCCGTATTCCACGAAAAGCCAGAACCACGAGCACCCCCAGGGAAGTACGAAATCAAATCGAGGCCCGGGAAGCTGCTGATGAAACCCGACAGGTACGCGGCCAGGACCTGCAAAGGTCGGCATCCTCCTCTCGCGTTACGCATGCCGGTTCCGGTACGGGTGACACAAGAAATGCCGTCAGCCCCAGTGATACCGGTTTGGACGGTTCGCTACGGGTGGCCGGCAATCGGAAAAGCGGTCCCGCTCCGGAAGAATTTGAAAGGATGGCGCGGCTTTTGGATGGCGGGCGTGGCCGACGCACTGGAAGTACCGGCAGTTCCGGCAGTGGACGCATCACGAATTCCACGGGCAGCGGACGCAATTCCGGCACCCCCGGCATCGGACGCAGTTCCAGCACCCCAGGCAAGGATGTTCAAAGCCAGGCTGCCGGCATCGGACGCAGTTCCGGCACCCCAGGCAGCGGACGCAATTCCGGCACCTCAGGTATCGGACGCAGTTCCAGCACCTCAGGCAAGGATGTTCAAAGCCAGGCTGCCGGCAGCCCGGAACCGAAGCGTGATGTTCCCGAATCCAATTATCAGGGGCGCGCAGCTGAACAGCCAGGGCCTTTCGAGAGTTCTTCCTTCCTCAGCAAGCCATTGAAGCAAAGGCCCAGAGGTGTATAGCATTACCTCAAAAGCGAATAGAGCATGACCGCCATATCGGCCCGCGTTGCATTGAGGGTCGGTTTCAATGTGGCGGCGTTTGCCCCGACAGCACCTGCCTTCGCCAATGCTCTATAAGCCACGGTTGCCCACGGGGCAATCTTGCCGGAGTCGGAGAACTTCGTCAGTTCCACGCTGCTTGTTGCCAACGGTTTGCCGAGAATCGCAATGGTTCGGTAGGCGAGCATTGCGATCTCCTGATTGGTGATGCCCTGTTTCGGCGCGTATTTGTTTCCTCCAATGCCGCCTGTGATTCCAAGTTTCTTTGCCGCGGCGATATAGCCGGTATAGTATGTGTTCCCCGCATCGAGGAAATTCACGGCACCAGCCGCTTCCGGTGATATGCCGTATGCTTTCAGCAGCATGACCATGAAATCTCCGCGTGTAATGCCTGATTTCGGGCTGAACATGCCGTTTCCGGTTCCGAGTGCAATCCCCCTGGCCGCCACGAATCTAACTGCCCTGACATATGAATCCGTGCTGTTTACATCGGTAAACTTCACATCTTTGTTCAGGATGGCATATGCGGAGAAATGCGAAGTCTCGAACTTCACGGTGCCGGAAGCCGCATCGTATTTCCCCATCGCAGGCGTCAGGATGCCGGCATCCGACACAAAATATACGACAATGGACTCAGCAGATTCACCTTTTTGCAAGACATATGGAACGGAGACCATGGCTGTTGAGCCGCCAAAGGATGATATCTGCGTGTTTCCTGAAGAAACAGTGAAACGAAAGACCGGCCTTCCCTTTAGTTCTTGCTGCATCTTGGCGGAAAGGCCTTTGACATCCGCCTTGACAATGCCAATTCTAAAGGCACCAGCCCCCTGGCTGGCAATGGCCGCAATGGCCTTTGCATCGAACGTGACGGAACCGATGCCTGTGGTAATCCTGATGGACAATGCTGCATCAGCACCTATTTTTGAGAATGCTTCCCCTGGCAGCAAGACGGAGACCGAAGTGGTTTCGGGCGCTGTTGACACCTTGATTTCAACAATGGCCTTTTCAGTGGCGGCCATTTCTTTCGCCATCGCCTTCAAGACCATGCCATCCAAAACCGCTGAAGAAACAATGGCTTCACTGATGCCCGTATTTGCATTGGAAACAGCAGGGGCGCTGACAATGGCAACCACCACTTCCTTCGGGACAGGGGCAGGTGTTGGGCTCGGGGGCACGGCAGTCTGCTCGGGTTCCGGAGCAGGCGCCGGAGTCGGCGAAGGAGTCGGCGTGGCTTCAGGAGATGCGATCGGCGGGACTGCTGCAACCGGCAACGGACTGACCGGTGGTGGCATGACAACCGGTGGTGGAGGTGGTGGAGGTGGTGGAGGC
>JANYKF010000169.1 GCA_025361665.1 Clostridiaceae bacterium | reverse complement strand
ACGATCCGCGCGGCCGCACCATTCCATCGGCGGATATGGGCGTGCAGGCGATGTAAGATACGGAAAGACCTTTTCCCTTTGTCGCAGTGATGGGGATGATATTGTCGATGAAACCGGTTCTTGATTCGAAATCGGCAGGATTCCATTCCTGCCCGTTTGCGGTGATGCCGAACCGGTAAGGTCCGAATTCGGCAAAATCCTTGTGCAGCCAGACTCCGGCCCATCCTTCGGGTTTCTCATTTGCCCTGTAGGTGTCCCGAAAAATCGTCAGGTTCTTGATTGCACCATTGACATCCATATTGGCCAGGACCTTGTTGTTGGAAATATCGAAGGTGATATCGGCCACATTCCCGTCGTTTTGCATATGGGAAGACTTGTTGCCGAATGCGAACCCATCGGAGGTTCGTTCGAAATAGAACCGTTCCGACCAGTTCATTCCAAGAATCTCATGGATGGATGCATAGTCTTTCATTGGATATATCCTCCCTTTTGGCATTCATAACCATAATGAAAAGACCTGTCATTGTCAAGGATACCAAAAATTCGCATGAAAAATCCGAAACATCAAATTCGTATGGTAAAATTTTACGATAAAATCCGTATATTTTCATGTTGAATCGTTTATAGTGTGAATAGATAGACTTCACATGCTTCGCGGCGAAGCACCGGCAAGCCATGAAAATGCGCTCATGATTTATTGGATTCTCACTATCCAAACGGCGCATTTTCACTGTAGAAAAAGGAGTAGGGCATATGTTTCAAAACTTCCCTCCGGACAAAATCACCCTATCGGATGCACAATTCGCCGTGCGCAGGGGATTGGTCAGGAAGTACATTCTGGGGTTTGATCTGGACAGGCTCATGCATACGTTCAGGAAGAATGCGGGGTTGGAAACGCAGGCGGTTCCACTCGGAGGCTGGGAAGAAGAGACATGCGGCCTGCGGGGACACTTTGTCGGACATTTCCTGTCGTCATGCTCCAAGTTCGCTCATGCCGACAAGGATGAACAGATGAAAGGGGTTGCGGACGAGATTGTCCGCATCCTGGCCTTGTGCGCGCAAGACAATGGCTACTTGAGCGCTTTTGGCGAAGATACCCTTGATATCCTTGAAAGCGAGGAAGACAGAAACGTCTGGGCCCCTTACTATACCTTGCATAAGATTCTTCAAGGGCTGATTGATGCCTATCGCTGCGTTGGAAACAACGATGCCTTGAAGTTGGCCGTGAACCTTGCATTGTATATCCGTGGACGATTTCAAAAGTTGTCGTTCTGGAAAATCGATGGCATATTGCGGTGCACGAAGGTGAATCCCGTCAATGAGTTTGGCGGAATCGGCGATGCCTTTTACAGTTTATATGAAATATCGAAAAACCCTGAAATCCTAGCGTTGGCTCAATTATTTGACCGGGACTATTTTCTTGACAAGATGGCTGCCGGCATGGATTTACTGGAGAATCTGCATGCCAATACCCACCTTCCGATGGTCATTGCAGCCATGCACCGCTTCAATCTGACGGGAGAAGGCAAATATAAAACGGCTTCCCTGCATTTCCATGATTTTTTGGAGGGCAGGACCTTCGTCAATGGCAACAGCAGTTCAAAGGCCACCGCATGCATCAAGGGACGTGTTTCGGAAAAATCGGAGCATTGGGGTCCTTGTGATGATTTGCATGACACTTTGACCGGAGGGGAAAGTGAAAGCTGCTGCGCGCACAATACGGAAAAGATCCTGCAGCAATTGTTTGAATGGTCCGGAGATATCCGGTACCTGGATGAAATGGAATGTTTGAAGTACAATTCGGTTTTGAATAGTGCCAGCCAAGCGAGCGGCCTGTCTCAATACCATCAGCCCATGGGTCGGGGTGTCAGGAAAAAGTTCAGCCGTCCATATGATGACTTCTGGTGCTGTACAGGTTCTGGAATCGAAGCAATGAGCGAGGTCCAGAAGAACATCTGGTTTTGGGACAAGGACATCATCCTGATGAACATGTTTATCTCTTCCACAGTAGTCTGGGACGATTTGGGCGTTGTGATTGCACAGGAGACGGATTTTCCAGACAATCCGGTTTCCAGGCTGAAGATTGGCGTTCGTCAACCGACAACATTTACCTTGATGCTGAAAGCGTCTGCCATCAATACGGTTCGAGTCAATGGCTTTGTGACGGAACTGCAGGAAAAGGACGGATTTTTTGCCTTGAATCGCATTTTCCATGATGGAGATGAGATCGATATTGATATCCATGCTGAATTGGCTTATGTGCCATTGAAAGGCAGCCAGACTCTTGAAGCGGTCCTGTATGGGAAAGTGCTGCTGGCAGCCATGGAGAATGACAATGCTGTGGATGGAATCATGTCGCATGAAATGATCCGGGGATCTCATGCGGAATTGGAGTTTATTTCAACGGATGTGCAGAAACGGCGAATCAGGTATATCCCACTGTTTCGTGTCGAGGATGAAACCTACTCGGTTTATATGGACAGAATGGGGTCTTCAAATTCCATCCCTTCACCGGGAGCAGCAAAAAACGGCCGAGAAGCTTATGCAATTGCCTCGGACGAATCTTGACAAAACCATGCATACCACGGCTGAAGCAGGGGAGGTAAAGTAAAATATGAATCAGGAATCCAGTGAACCGTTCCGCCTTGTCGTATCGACATTATGATACAATATGCATATGCGCGACTTGAGGTTGCGTGTCCTGGAGGTGCATGCCATGCCGACAATACGACCGAGTTCTGATCTGAGGAACAATTACAATGAGATTTCCACATTTTGCCGCGAAAATGCTGAACCGGTGTACATTACAAAGAATGGAAAAGGAGATTTGGCCGTTTTAAGCATTGAGGCATTTGAAAAACTCGCCGGGAGATTTGAGCTAAGGAAACTGCTGGCGGAAGGAATCGACGATATAGAAAACGGACGTACAACCCCAGTGGAGGATGCATTCGCGAAAATCAGGCAGGGGTTGAAGAAATGATTGTTTTTCGCATATATGTTTCCGATGCCGCATATGAAGACATACTCGAAACAGTAACCTATATTGCCAACGAGCTTTTGGAGCCATATGTTGCAAACCGGTTGCTGGACACATTGCATGATGCGATAAAGAGTTTGTCGGAAATTCCTCATCGCCATAGGTTGGTAGATCGGGCAGATGTCTTTGATCGGCCTGTTCGCGTGTTAGCCGTTGAAAACTATCTCGTTTTTTACATCATTTGTGAAGCCGAAAATCGTGTTGACATCATAAGAGTTCTATATGGTCGACGTGACTGGACTTATCTCTTCTGAAAAAAACTTTCGACAGAGAGTGCAATAGGCAATCAAATGCTAGCTCAAGGAGGAGGGGAATCATGATGGATTTCAACGGTTTGTCCATGGGACTCGGCAATTTGTCCCGCATATCGAAGGCGGTCACCCGGTGCATCACGGCGGAAAACCCCACCGGTGAAAAAGGCGGGGGGGCTCGGGCGGAGGCTGGGGCGGATAGTGCCTCAAGGGAATTGGGTCGCGGATGGAAATGCTCCCCCTGTAAAAACCTGCTGCCGGGCGAAACGCTCCTGCTCGCGGACATCCAGGGCATGGGCGCGATACAGAGCTTGTGGTTTGCCGGCAACATCGTCAACCGGGACATGATCTTGCGGATATATTGGGACGGCAGCGAAGTTCCGGCAGTGGAATGCCCGTTGGGCGACTTCTTCGGTGTTCATTTTCCCATGCAGGACAATAAGAATCCCTGCGGTGGCCCTGCTGTGCATATAAACAGTCTG
>JANYKF010000086.1 GCA_025361665.1 Clostridiaceae bacterium | reverse complement strand
GCAGCTGGACCGGTTCCTGATGAAGATCTCGATGGGATACCCGGAGCGCAGCGACGAAGTGGGCATCCTGTACCGTTTTCAGGAACAGAATCCGCTAGAGGCACTGGAGCCCGTCGCCACCAGCGAGGAACTGATGGCCCTGAAAAGGCAAATCCGCGCCACAAGGGTCGACCAGAGCCTGGCAGGATACATCATCGACATCACCGGCGCCACCCGCAATCACGAGCACGTGATGCTGGGCTGCAGTCCGCGCGCATCCATCAGCCTTTTCCGGGCGGCCCAGGCTGCAGCCTGCTACGAGGGACGCGATTACGTCGTTCCGGAAGACATCCGGGACCTGGCACCCGCCGTCCTTTCGCACCGCGTCATTCTGCGCCAGGAAGCCCGCATCAAGCGGATCACAGCGGAGCAGGTGATTACCGAAATCGTCTCCCGCAAGAAAATCCCCGTGCTGAAGTAGCGTCCCCCGCCAGGCTGACCACGGCGAAATGCGCGGCGTTTTCTTCTTCCACGCATGAGGAGGCCCGAATGGACTGGTATGAACCCGAAGCCACCACACCGGAACGTGAAAAGGATCTGATGCGCAGGAACTGGGTGCGGTGGGTGTTCCTGATCCTTGCCGCATTGTTCTACACATGGTTCTACGGCGGGTTTCTGTCTTTCACCCTGCTGTTCATCACGCTGCTGATGCCGGTTGTTTCCCTTGCGGCACTGATCGGGAACTATTTCTTCTTCAAGATCGGCGAAAACCTGAATGAACGCATCTTCATCAAAGGGGACTGCGCGCGCTACCGCCTTCTTCTCGGGAACGAGGGATTCATTCCCATCCCGTATCTGACCGTGACCATGTACCTGGAAGGGCGGATCCTCTGCGATGACATGAAAAGCATGCAGATCTCCCTGGCGCCGTTTGCCAAAAAGGAATTCATCTACGAGATGCCGCTGCATTTCCGGGGCCGCTACAGCATCGGCGTCCGAAGCATCCTGTTCCGGGATTTTCTCGGCCTGTTTGCCGTCAGGCACCGCCCGCTCGAACGCAAAAGCATCCTGGTGAAGCCGCGCATCCGGCTCATCGCGCACAAGAAGATTCCGGCCGCCATGGTATCGGAAGGAAACGTGCTGGCCGGCCTGTATGAATCCGGCAATGACGAGATGGTGGATATCCGCGCGTACGTGCCGGGGGACAGCCTGCGCAAGATGCACTGGAAACTCACGGCGAAAACAGGGAACCCCATGGTGCGGGACATGCGGAACGAACTCGACAATGACATCCTGCTCCTGCTGGATGTCGGAATGGCCGCCGAACAAAATGAAAGAACGCTGCTGCAGGAGGATTGCCTGATCGAAGAGGCGGTCTCCCAGTCTCAGTACCTGCTCGCGCACGGAATGCCCGCCCGCATCTGCTTCTGGCGCGAGGAGCCGGTCGTGCTCCGTACGGCGACGCCAGGGGATTTCCTGAAGGCATATGAACTGCTGTCCGAGGTGAAATTCAATCAGGAAAGCCATTTCGAGGATGTGATCGACAACTTTCTCGACCCCGGCACCCATCGCAGCCTGGTATACCTGTTCACCGTCCGCCTCACGCACGGCATCATCGAAAAGGCCATCGCCATGCGTCACCGTGGATTTGACACGGAAATCTTCTACATCATCGCACCCGACACCGATGCCGCCACGGGCCGGAATACGGCCGGCAGCCTGCATGAGCAGATGGCCCGCAACAGCATCCGCATCCATCGGCTTGTCACGGAACAGCCTATTCAAACGCGTTCCGTGGCAAAGGCGTCCGCATGAGCGGAAGGAAGGGGGGGAATATGGCAGCCGCATGGAAAAGAACGGATACGGTGACAGGGGCGGTCATCAGCCTGTCCTACATCTTAATCTGCATGATGCCGCTTTCCAACATCCTCTTGTCCCCGGTGCCATTTTGGCAATATGCGCTGATTGGCACGATCCTTTATGCCGCCCTGCGGTTGCTGACGTCGACAAAACCCGGCCGGATTGCCGGACTTTTCCTTGTGATCCCTGCCGTCCTGGCCCTCATGTTCCTGCTGCTGGACAAAGGAATCGCCCATAAGGAGTTTCTGGCATGGATGAAGGAACTCGGCCTCGCCTTTGAGAAGCTGTACTTTTTCGAGCCGCTCGTCCATACGAGGTATGCAGTCTTCCAGCTTCCCATCCTCACTCTCCTGACAGCCGCCACCACCGTGGCCGTCTGGCTGTTTCACGACCGGCGCTTCTTCTTCCTGCCCTTGACGGGATACGGCATGACGTGCTTCATCCTTTCCTACGAGATGGCAGGGATGGAGAGCCGGCACCCATTCATCCTCTTCTGCGTGCTCTCGATGCTTTCCTATGCCGGCAGCATTTTCGACCGTCGCAGCCGGGCCGGGGTGGAAAACCGCGAATCCGGCCTTGGCCGCATCATGATGCAGGCCCTTCCCGTCGTGCTGGTCACCCTGCTGGTTGCGGTCCTGATTCCGAAACAGGCGCAGCCCATCCGCTGGAAATGGCTTGATGAGCAGTTGAACAAGGCATATTCACGAATCGAGGAAAAATTCACCCATACCGATACGGAATTCTTCAGCTTGAATGCGACCGGTTTCAGCGGCCGGGAGCATTTGCTCGGGGGAAGGGTGCGGCCTTCGAATACGTTTGTGATGGAAGTGAAGGCGGATCGGCGTGCATACCTGCGCGGAGCCGCTTATTCGAATTATACGGGC
>JANYKF010000073.1 GCA_025361665.1 Clostridiaceae bacterium | reverse complement strand
GGAATCCGAAATCGATGATGGCCATGAGGATCAGGATGATGATGGGCAGCACCAGCGCTGTTTCCACCATGGATTGCCCACGGCTGCCGGCCTTCATTTCCCGATGGCTGACCTGAACGTCATGTTCGGGCCATCTTGCGGCAGTTGTTCCTTTCATCATGTTCTCCTCCTTCCCACTCTTCATCATAACCCTTATTGCCTTTGACACAAACACGAAGTACATACAGGAATCCTGTCATTTCATGCCATGGCATTCCACGGCCCTTTCCATCCATTCCACGGGCCCTTTCCATCCATTCATGCGGCACGTCAATATCCGGGTATGAAAAAAGCCCCTGTTCGGGGCTTCTCCATTATTTCCGGCATGTCCGGTCCGAGGAACGGATCCAATCCCGAGAAATGACCCATATTCCTGTTATTCAACCCCATACGGCTGAAGCGGCTTCGTTGAAACCCTACGGCTATTAGGGCGATGGCAATGCCGAGGAGATGGCATTAAAGACTCCGGCAACCTTGGGACCAAGGAAGGTCAGTGCGGAAATGGCGATGATGGCGACCAGACCGATAATCAATCCATACTCCACCATGCCCTGGCCCTTTTCATTTCTGAACATGTTCTGCAGTTTCACCATGAGATTCAACATATCGATATCCTCCTCATTCTTGATTTGATTCCCTGCTTTCCCGATTTTCGGGATGCATTTTTTCACGGGTGCTTCACGTCCCTTGAGGACGCATGTTTGTCTACATGCTTTTTCCAGTCGGATTGTTTTCAGTTTTACGGCAGTTTCGTCGTGATGGCTGTGAAAACACCGGCGACTTTCGGACCGAGAAGTGTCAAGGCGGCGATTGCAACCACGGCAACCAATCCGATAATCAATCCGTACTCCACGATGCCCTACCCTTTTTCATTCCTGAACAGATTCTGCAGTTTCACCATGACATTGCGGCATCCTCCTTTAAATTTGGTTTGTTGTTTCCTGGCCGATTCATCATGTCAATACCCTCCCCTTGCTCCAGTGTCAGGTGTCAAGTGTTTATGTCCCATCACATGCTTCTGTGTTTTCTTCCTTTTGTTTCGGTCACCGACTTTGGTGCCTTCCGTGATTTCAGTATACCGCAGCCCTATCATTCCGGAATCGGTCTTTCAATTCATTTATACGGTGATTTCATCCCATGCAAACCGGGACTTGGGTCCTATCCACCCCAAATGGGCCATGAAGATGAAGCCCGTACGCATGAACACCACGACAGAAAAAAGAAACAGGATCCGCATCCGGAAAGGTTTTCCAGAATCGGATCCTGTTGGCTGCATCCTTTGTGATTTCTTTTGTGGAGGAATCTTATTGCCTCTTTTCATGAATGAGCCTATCTGTGCGGTCTCATTCATGACTGAGACTTCTTGCTCCGCCTCAGTCCGCGAGATGGTGCTTGATGGCAAAAACCGCCGCCTGGGTGCGATCCTGCACGTCAAGCTTCCGAAAGATGCTGGAAATGTGGTTTTTCACGGTTTTTTCACTGATGTAGAGTTTTCCGGCAATATCCTTGTTCACCATGCCCACCGCAACCAGCTTGAGCACTTCCTTTTCGCGTTCGGAAAGCTGGTTCGGGTTGTCGCCGCCGCTTTTCATACGCTTGAATTCAGTAACCAGCTCGCGGGCCATGCTGGGCTGGATGTATGTCTGCCCGGAATAAACCGTGCGAATGGCCTCCACGAGCACGCGAGACTCCGCATCCTTGAGCACGTAGCCCGAGGCCCCAAGGTCGAGTGCCTTGAACAGGTATTCCCGATCCTGGTGAATGGTGAGCATGATCACACGGGCATTCCCATCAGTGGCGCGAATTTCCTTGATGGCCTCGAGACCGTTCTTATGCGGCATGTTGATGTCCATCAGCACAATGTCCGGCCTCATCGCCAGATAGGAATCCACGGCCAGTTGCCCGTCCGCAACCCCGGCCACCACCTTCATGTCCGGCTCCAGTTCCAGCAGCTGTTTGAGGCCTTCCCGTATCATGGCATGATCTTCCGCGATGAGCACGCGAATGATGTCCATATCATCCCTCCTTGGCTTCGTAAGGCAACATGATCCGTATGATCGTCCCCTTGCCCGGAGCTGTGTCAAATGCCATTGTGCCGTCCAGCATCTCGATGCGCTCCCGCATGCCGAACAACCCGAAGCCGCCATCTGCCATGAGCTGATCCTGATTCAGGCGCACTGTGTCAAACTCTTTCCCGTCATCGCCGATGCGTACGAAAACACCTTTGGGAGCGAGTTCGACGGTAATGGAAACATGACTGGCCTGTGCATGTTTCCGGATATTGGAAAGACATTCCTGTATCGACCGGAAAACGGAAAGGATGATGGTCTTGTCGGTCAGCCTGTGATCTTCACCCACGAACGAGATCTCCGTGTTGATGCCGTATTCTTTCATGAAGCTCTCGACATATTTGACCAATGTTGGACGAAGCCCCAGATCGTCCAGCGACATCGGTCTCAAATCATAGATGATGCGGCGGATGTCCTGCAGGGAATTTCTCGTGATGGCCTTGAGGTTGGCCAGTTCCGCACGGGTTTTCGGGATATCGACATCGAACAGCTTTTCGATGATTTCTGCTTTCAGCACCACGTTGGACATGGCCTGTGCGGGGCCGTCGTGGATTTCCCGGGAAATGCCTTTCCGTTCCTCCTCATGCGCCTGGATCACCTTCATGGCCAGCAGGCGCTTGTTGTCTGCCGATTCCAGCTGTTCCCCGACTGCGGCGAGATCGACCGACAGGAGCCTGAGCGCCGTCTCAGCCTGCAGTACAGCCTGTTGCGCCTTGTTCACCGTATCGATGGCATTTCGGGTCCGGAGCTCCAAATCATTGCGTCTGACGACACCCTGCTTTTCCCGCTCTGCATTTACTGCGAGCGCAATTCGGGAGGCCTCGGCGGATGCATGGGCATCCTGCACCTCCGCCTGCGTGTATTTCGCGTAGTCGCGGGTGATTTCGGACAACCGGAGCATGCTGCGCTTCAGTTCCAGCTCAAGACGATCGGTTTCATACGAGTTCAGCCTGGCATCGGCTTGCAGGCAGGAGATCTCCTGCCGCAGCCATGTAACTTCCCGGCGCGCACCTTCGGAGATGTCAAAAACGGCCACGCGACATTTCACGATGGCTTCCCGGGTTTTCAAAATGATTTCGGCGACGTTCACATCGCCATTCCTGTTTGCCAATCCGTTCACTCCCGCTTTGATTCCCGTTGCCGGGTCATTTGCTCTTGAGAAGCTTGTCCAGTTCGCTCATGAAAGTGTTGATGTCCTTGAAGTGGCGATAGACGGAGGCGAAACGGACGTAGGCCACTTCATCCAGATCCCGCAGTTTCTCCATGACGAGCTCCCCGATGAACTCCGTGGTGATCTCCCGTTCAAGGGAATTGTATATCTGGGCTTCTATGCTGTCAACCAGCTTCTCCAGCTGATCGGCAGACACATTGCGCTTCTCGCAGGCCCTCAGGATACCCTTCTGGACCTTCTCGCGCTCATACGCCTGCCGGGATCCGTCTTTCTTGACCACAAGAATGGGAAGGCTTTCCACTTTCTCGTACGTGGTGTAGCGCTTTCGGCACTTGAGGCATTCACGGCGCCTGCGGATGGTCGTCCCGTCGTCCGCCGGGCGCGAATCGATGACTTTGTCCTCCTGATCTGCGCAATATGGGCATTTCATCGGTTTCCTCCTCCACTCTCCCTGCTATCTGCCGGTTTTTCAGTCAGTATCCACGCAGTTTTTCCGTTCACTCGCATCCTGGCCTGAGGGCATCGTATCAGCCATCCTTCGGACTTCGGCCACCAGTTCCTCCACGATGGAACCCTCCGGGATTTTCCGGATGATTTCCCCTTTCCGGAAAAGCACCGCCCCCCCCTTGCCGCCGGCTATGCCGATGTCGGCATCGCGCGCCTCCCCGGGTCCATTGACGCCGCAGCCCATGATTGCCACTTTCAAGGAGACATTCATCCCCTCAAGTGCTTGTTCCACTTTTTCCGCGATCGCAATCAAATTGATTTCCGTCCGCCCGCAGGTGGGGCATGAGATGAATTCAATCCCCTTCCTGTATAAACCGCATGCCCTCAGGATTTCTTTTGCCGCCCTGACTTCCTCGACCGGATCGCCGGTCAGTGAAACCCGTATGGTGTCGCCGATGCCATCCAGGAGCAAGGCGCCGATGCCTACCGCGCTCTTGACCGTCCCGCGATAGACCGTGCCGGCTTCCGTGATGCCGACATGCAGCGGATAATCCGTCTCCTTCGCCAGGAGCCGGTGTGCCGCGAGCGACAGGGGCACATTGGATGATTTCACTGAAATGATGATGTCTCCGAAATCCTGCGCCTCCAGGGTGCGGACATGGGACATCGCACTTTCCACGAGCGCTTCCGGGCAAATCCCGCCATACCGTTCCAGCAGGCCTTTCTCAAGAGAACCCGCATTGACGCCGACCCGGATGGGAACATGCAGCTCCCTTGCCACAGAGGCTACTTCGCGCACCCGGTCCGTGCCGCCGATGTTGCCGGGGTTCAGGCGGATCTTGTCCGCCCCGTTGCGCATGCAGGCGATTGCCAGACGCCAGTCATAATGGATGTCGGCCACCAGCGGTATGCCGATGCGGGCTTTGATGGCGGAAATCGCGTCCGCCGCCGCCATGTCCGGCACGGCCAGCCTGACGAGGTCGCAGCCGGCTTCCCGAAGGGCGCAGATTTGTGCAGCCGTCGCCTCCACATCCGAGGTGCGGGTGTTCGTCATGGATTGGATACTGACCGGTGCACCACCGCCGATCCGGAGACCGCCCACCGAGATGGAACGGCTTTTTCTCCGGGTTGGCGGGAAGCTGTATAGATGCGGCATCGGTTTCCTCCTGCAGGAGAATCCAGCGGGGAATATCATTAAACAGGGTCGCTGTCAGAGAATCCAGCGGGGAATATCATTGAACAGGGTCGCCACCAGAAGCAGGACTAGCAGGGAGAACCCGATGAGGGAAATCAGCCCTTCCTTTTCAGGCGGCAGCGGCCTGCGGCGAATCTTCTCAATCAACAGCAGGGCGAGTTTGCTGCCGTCCAGTGCCGGAAAGGGAATCAGGTTCATGACGCCGAGGTTCAGGCTGAGCAGGGCGCCCAGGCTGGCCAGGCTGAGCAGTTTGTCCGCCAGGGTCGGTTCCCGTTCCACCACGCTGCCGATGGCGCCCACGATGCCAACGGGTCCGGATACGTCCTTGAAGGAAATCTGGCCGGTGAACAGCCACCCGACCGTCGTGAGCACGGTACGGATGGTGGATGACGAATATCGGCCGGATGCAGCCAGTGCCCCGAAGAAACCGACCTTCTCCACGACGAAGTCGGCATCGATGGTGTAGAACGAATCCACAAACGGGGTGATGTCCCGGAAGATGAGCGATTGTTCGTTTCGCCGGACGGTGAGGGTCACGGCCGGATTGCCCTCCCCGCGGCCGCCGTTGAGATAGGCCACGATTTCATTCCGGTTGGAAACGTCCAGGCCGTCGATCTTCACGATGCGGTCTCCGTGTTTCAGACCCGCAAGCTGCATTGGAGAACCCGGCTCGATCATGTCAATGATGTTTGTGGCGGCTCCGGCCTCGATCAAAGGAGAAAAACCAAGCCGGAACACCGGCTGGGTCTTGTAGAGCGTCATCTCGGCGCTATGCCGGGACCCGTCGGCGGATTCCCAGGAAATGTCCACCGGGGCTTTCTTCGCGCCGTACAGGAACATGGTGATGTCCGTCTTCAGGTCGTGGATGGTGCGGCCGTTCCAGGACAGGAGCCGGTCTCCGACTTTCATGCCGACGGCCGTGAACGGGGAGTTCGGACCAACCGAGGACACCTGGTTCGTCATGACGCCGCTGGAAAGGGTAAATGCGGTCATGAGCAGGAAAGCGAGCGCCACATTCATGATGGGCCCCGCGGAAACTACCAGGAACCGCTTCCAGATTTTCTGGCGGTTGAATGCGCGCGGGTCGTCGGATGCCACTTCCTCGCCTTCCATCTTCACATAGCCGCCCATGGGGATCAGCCGCAGGGCGTATAGCGTCTCCCCCTTCCGGAACGAGAACAGCTTCGGCCCCATGAACATGGAAAACTCCAGCACACGGATACCGCAAGCCTTTGCAACCAGGAAATGGCCCAACTCGTGGACCAGGATGAGAAGACTCAATACGATCAGCGCGATGAACAGATTCATGATTACTCCTTTTTCAAATGACGGAATGCCTCATTTGCCAGGGTCCGTCCCTCCCGATCCGCATCGGCGATGGATTCAAGTGTCGGCCTCATGTCCGGAACGTGGGATTCCATCACCTGCCGCACCACATCGGGTATGCGTGCGAACGGGAGACGGTTTCCCAGAAAGGCCTCCACAGCGGCCTCATTCGCTGCGTTCATGACGGCAGGCATTGTGCCACCGCATCGAATGGCCGCGTACGCGAGGGGCAGGCAGCGAAAAACAGTCGTGTCCGGCTGCTCGAAGGTGAGATTCCCCACCTCCGTCAATGAAAACCTTCGGAACGGGTTGGCATGGCGCTCCGGCCAGGTCATGGCCAACTGGATCGGGATCCGCATGTCCGGTGCGCCCAGCTGCGCCATCGTGGAACCGTCCCGGTATGACACGAGGGAATGGATGATGCTCTGCGGATGAACCAGCACCTCGATGTCATCCACCGGCACATCGAACAGCCAGTGGGCTTCGATGACCTCCAGCCCCTTGTTCATCATGGAGGCGGAGTCCACGGTGATTTTGCTGCCCATGGACCAGTTCGGATGCTTCAGGGCCTGTTCACGCGTCACCCGTTCCAGCGCATCCGCCGTGAATCCGCGGAATGGGCCTCCCGATGCGGTCAGCAGCAGCTTTTCGACATCCTGGGCCCGATTGCCCGCAAGTGCCTGGAACAGCGCGGAATGCTCGCTGTCCACGGGAAGGATTTCCAGGTGCCGTTCACGGGCCAAAGGCATGATCAGGCTTCCGGCAGCCACGAGGGTTTCCTTGTTGGCCAGCGCGATCCGCTTTCCTGCCTGAAGTGCCGCCATGGTTGGTGCCAGGCCGGCAGAACCGACCACGGACACAAGCACCATGTCGATTTCCGGAAGGGTCACAGCCTCCAGCAGCGTGGCCGCCCCCCCCGCAACGCGCGTATCCGTATCCGCCACCGCCACCGCCAGCAGGCGGGCAAGCGCTTCATCAGCCACGGCGGCGAATTTCGGCTTGTATCGGCGAATCTGTTCCTCCAGCAACCCGATGTTCGAACCGGCCGCCAGCGAGACCACTTCAATCCCGATGTGGGCGCACACTTCCAGTGCCTGGATGCCGATTGAACCGGTGGAACCGAGTATCGCAATCTTTCTCGTCATGGACAGTCAATCCTCACAATCCAAGGATGATGC
>JANYKF010000052.1 GCA_025361665.1 Clostridiaceae bacterium | reverse complement strand
CAGTCTGCTTCACCATCGCCGGGGAAGCCGATGTGGAAATGGATCATTACAGTTTCAAAGGCCAATTCATCATGGATGCGGAAAACAATATCACATTGAAACCGGCTGTCAAGCTTCCGGTCATGGCAAAAACAGCGGAAGCGGCCGCTGAAATTCTTTTCAAGGCTTTGATGGACAAGGATTGGGAGACATTCGCCCGGTATGCGGATCCGGACAAAGGAACCGTGCTGGCAAAATATGGCGTTGTCCTGCCGGATGACCCGTTCATGAAACGCATGGATTGGTTGAGCATCTTCTGGGATGAAGGGCTGCACGACTTCGGCTTTTATGACGGTTCAGGATTTCCCGTACAGGAAACAAAGTCAGGATACCTTGATCTCTTCTTTCGGCCGGTAATGCCGCGAAAAGACTGGACGTTCTCAGAAACCGCTTCAGGGAGCATGAAAGGCCGGTATACAGGGGAATTGAGCCCTTGGTCCGTTTGGCCTTCCGCTGTGAAAGCGGTTTTTTTCTGGCCCGGTACGTCAAAATATGATGGCATGGACTGGAAATCCCTTACATTCGTTTTGGAAAAAGTGGAGGGTATTTGGAGATTGATTGCACTCGTCAGCAGCCAGTGGACTATTTGAGCCAATTGGCATGAATCATCCTGCATCTTTGGAGCGAATGGGAATCCCAAAACCATGTCAACGTTTGATGACAACCCCTGAACATCTTTTATCAAATCAGCCGCTTGATGACAACACCCGTGCGGCCTTTGCGGGACACGCCGCCCAATGACTCAAGTAAGGCACGGCCCTTGCCGCGGATGGAAAGGATATCGCCTTCCCTTACAGGTTTGGCCGGGCTTTCCTGCACCTCCCAGTTCAGGGTCACTTTTTCCGCCCGGATCCAGTCTGCCATTCGGGTTCTTGAAACCGAGAAAGCAAGGGAAGCCACAGCATCCAGCCGCAGGGACATCACCGTCCCGCGGATTTCCCGTTCCTTCCGCTCCGGAGCTTCAAGGGCGTCCAAATTCGCTTCCGACACTTCGACCCGCTCCGAACCCACCTTATCGAGCTGCATCATGATGAATGAGGCCATGTCTGCCAAGACAACAATTTTGGCGCCCTCTGCGGAGACAAGGATGTCGCCGATCATTTCGCGCTTGATGCCGAGGCCCATCAAGGCGCCAAGATAGTCCCGATGGGAAAGATCTCCCGCAAAACCGGCACCTCCCTTTCGCAAGGCAAGCAGGCGCAAAGGGGCTTCATCCTCCAAATCCCATTCCACATCCGGCATAAACCCCGCAATATTCCTTTCGGCCCCCTCGTACCCGCCTTCGAAACGCATCGTCATGCCGCTGTCCGACCATGCGCTGTTGAAGGCAGCTTCCACCAGATTCTGCTGCCGCGGGTCCAAAAAAGAGGACCATGACACGCTGGAGGTGCCTTCCGCCTTGACGGCCTTGTCGGCCAACCTGGAAAGCAGCAGGCGATCCTCTCCCGAGGTGGCCTGCCGCAGCAGTTTTTCACGATTCATGTCCATCCTTTCCTGAGCGGCGGATATGAGGATGCGTTCCGGTTCACACTCACATGCCTTCTCTCCTCAACGGCAGCTGCACCGTGAAACGGGTTCCCGAACCGGGTTTGCTCCCAACCGTGATTTTTCCGCCATGACGCAGGATGATGATGCGCGCGATGGAAAGGCCAAGGCCATGCCCCCCCGTATTGCGTTCACGGGCCTCATCCACACGGAAAAATCGATCAAAGACATTCGGCAGGTCCTTTTCCGGGATCCCGATGCCGGTATCCTGGACGCTGGCTTCCGCCATTCCGTTCCTTACGCCCAGGCGCAAAGTGATCGTGCCGCTTTTGTCCGTGTACTTGAGCGCATTGTCTATGAACACGCGCAATGCCTGTTTGATGCGGTCCCGGTCTCCAATCAGCCGGACGGCCGGAACCACTTCCCCGACAATGTGATGGCCGGTTTCCAGCATGGCGGTCTCCCGTCCGAGTTCATCAATGAGCTCGGAAATATCAAAGGTTTCCATGGTCAGAACCAGACTGTCCCGGTCATTGCGGGCGATGAACAGAAGCTTTTCCACCAAATCCTGCATGTTTTTTGATTCCTTGCTGATGGCCGCGATCGCCTCGTCCAGAATGGCCGGATCACTTTTCCCCCAACGATCCAGCATGCGGGCATATCCCTGGATGACGGATATCGGCGTGCGCAGCTCATGCGAGGCATCCGACACAAAACGGTTCTGTTTTTCATAGGAACGCTCAAGGCGTTCCATCATCCGGTTGAATGTAACCGCCAAATTGACAAGTTCATCCGTGGAATCGCTGACATTCAAGCGGAGATTCAGGTTTTGTGAGGTGATGGCACTGATTTTCGCGGTCAGTTCGTCAATCATCCGCAAGGTGCGCCGCGTGATGAACCGTCCCTGCAGATTGATGATGCCGAATGAAATCAGGAACAGCAGGAAACCACCGCCGAAAAGCAGCACCATCTGCCCTGCGGGCACCGTTACATCCGCCGCATAGCGGAGCGTAACGGAGGTGCCGTCCTGCATTTGCGTCCCATGCAGGATGGCCAGCCACAGCCGGTTGTCCTGCAGGACAAACCTGAATGGCGCCGGACCGGTGCCGATGTCCCCGCTGCGAACCAATGACCGGACAGCACCCGTTGTTCCGGGAAATTCCAGTAAAACAGTCCCGTTTCGATCGGACAGCACATATGCATCCGTCTGCGGTGCGAAAGGCCTTGAGGAATGAAGTATTGCGGGCATTTCGGAAACAGATGCAATCGTTTGAATGCTTGCGTCAATCCTCTGAACATTGTCATAGTAAAGCCAGCCCTGCATTGTCAGATTGAGCAGCATCAAAAGTAGAAAAATAGTGGAGGACCATTGCGTGAACAGCCGCATGTAGGAAGCGGAGATTTTACGGGCCATTGACTTGCGGTAAGGTGTTTTTTGGATTTTCAACATAGGAGGCGTTTGATTGGCCTTCCATGGACGCGGGTCGGCATGGCCGGACCGAGGTGTTTGCGCCTCCGAACCGGCAAATGAACCTTTCGATGCCAACGATTCCGGGTTTGCCTCTCCTTTGGCCTTCCCGGCATCCAGAGGTGGGGGCATCTGTGTCTGGAAGGCTCCAACAGCACCCGTCGTTGCTGCGGATCCCCCGCGCGAATACTGCCCGGAACCTTTTTGATTTCGGATATTCCCGTTCAGGACCGGGCCTTTCGGATCAGGTTTGCCGGCTTTCAAACAGATACCCCACTCCCCGGATTGTCCGGATGAAATCAACGCCATAGTGCTGGTCAATCTTGCTGCGCAGGTACCGGATGTAGACGTCCGTCACATTGGTATCTCCGACAAAATCGTATCCCCAGACCTTTTCAATGAGTTTTTCCCGGTCAAGGACTATGTCCCGGTTTTCCATCATGTAAAGGAGCAGGTCGTATTCCTTCTTGGAAAGGGCGATTTCCTCTCCGCGATAGGAGACGCGATGCTGCAGCTTGGCGACCGTGAGCCCACCGATCGTGATGTTGTCTTCAGGCTTTGCATGGCTGGCAGCGGCGTCCGCACTGGCCTGGCGGCGTTTCAGCG
>JANYKF010000002.1 GCA_025361665.1 Clostridiaceae bacterium | reverse complement strand
GTCTGCGACCAGCCTCTGAAACCTCCTGATGTTCGGCCCTTCCCGTCCGTCTTAAGCCGCCCGGTACTATGGCCTCTGCTGACTTCTGGCTGTTCAGCCGCACCTCATGGCACGGGTTGACGGTTCCGGTTCCGATATCCGGTTTCACTCCGGCGTGTCAGCCAGATCTCCACGGGTAAGCTCACGTTCCTTCATCCCATTTACCTGCCGCATTTACACCCTTCGCCTCGGATAGCTTTGGACTTCGCCTTGTGCGGCAGACTCGTCCGGCTTGGGTATGCCTTATATGCGGTTTCTGTTCGTCAGGCCAGGATTGTGCCTCCAGCTTCTTTCAGATTCCCCTCACGGTGGACACCCTTGCCTTTGGCTTATGGTTGGGGCCATCACCCTCCATAGCGGACTTTCACCGCCGAGAACGTGCGGCATGCCGCGCACACCACATCAAAAAGGGGCTGCCTCGATTGAGACAGCCCCAATGGTGGGAGATGGTGGATTCGAACCACCGAAGTCGTCAGACAACAGATTTACAGTCTGCCCCCATTGGCCGCTCGGGAAATCTCCCATGTTCAGTTGTCATGCGGGTTTCGGGTCTGATCCGGTTTGTGTCCGGATGTTTTCTCAACCGCATAAACTATGATACAGGAGGAGTCTCCTTTTGTCAACCGCCATATCTCAGAGCATGTCTCAGAGCAGCGGTACAACTGTTTCCTTGAGCTTTCCGTAGGGATAGGCAACACCATTGCTCAGGTTCAGGGCCTCCGGGCGGTCCATGAAAGGCACGACCCAATCCTTGCCGTCCACACGAAAGCAGACCCAGTATCCTGTGCCGCCCTGGATATCAAGAATGGTCCAGGCATCCACGTTCATTCCTGTTGCCTTCTCCAGAACCAGTTTCAATGAAGCTTTGTCCGACAGGGCAGACAGCCAATCCTGGCCACGCTCCGTGACAAGCTCTTCTCCGAGAAGCGTCTGGATGGATGAAGCTTCAGCGGGATCTGATAGAATTGGAAATACGGACCAGACACCATCGGTCTTTGCGGGAAGCATCCAGATGCCCGCCGTCCCGGTCAAATCACGCCAGGTAACGGATTGGACCAGCACTTCAGCTGTCAGGGGCGTCTTCAGGTGAACCACGTGAAAAATACGTTCCGGAAGCAAATCGGACCCCGGATGAGCTGCTTCGTATTTTTCCGCAACCGACAGCAGAATTCCGGCATTCGGTTCGGGCAGAGGCAGAGCCGACACCGTTCCATCGCGCCACGACATATATCCGCCTTGCGACGGGTTCATGGCCTTGGGAGCTGCCGCCACGGCGGATGAGCCGGCAGATGGATCGGCAGATGGATCGGCATTGGATGCTGCGGCATTGGATGCTGCGGCAGATGGATCGGCATTGGATGCTGAGGCAGATTCGATGGCAAATTGCGTATCTCCGGTTCCAACTGTTTCATCCGGCAAGGCGGACTTGGCAAATCCGGCTGCAGGAGCGCTGTCCATGGTGTTCAGGCTGGATTGCAGTTCAGCATTCGAAGCACCTGCAGCAGATGTGCTGTCGCCTGCACTCCTTTCGGCGAATGCCAGTGAGGGGGCCTGGCTTCCTGTTTTCGGCATCACGTCGATGATCATGATCGCCAGGAGCACGCAGGCGGCAATACTGCCGGCTATCCGGAAGGCGGCAGCATATCGTGTGGGGAAGGTCAGAAAACGCTGGCCGGAAGTCCCTTCTTTGGGAAAACGCTGGCCGGAAGTCCCTTCCTGGCCATGAATCCGCTCGCTTGCGGCAATCCGTTCTCCATCGGCTATCTGTTTGCCACCACCGGGTCGTTCACCGGCAACCATCTGTTTACCGTCACCTGAACCATCGCTGTCGGACGTCCGCACAACACCGGCCAAACCTTCTGTCTGCAGCCAGGCACTGCATGCATCGAGCGTTTTCACCCGAAGTTCCTCGGTAACCGCGACCTCCCTGAGGGTATCGCCGAGTTGCGCACGGAAAGCGCTTTCATTGAATTTCCATCTGCCTGCCATGCTTCTCACCTCCCAACAGGTTTGCCAATTTGCTTCTGGCCTTGTGCAGCCGGCTTTTCACGGTCCCTTCCGGGACTTTCTGAATGGCCGCGATCTGCCTGACATCCAAATCCTGATAATAATACAGCATGACTGCCTCCCGATGATCGGGTGTCAGTTTCGCCAGTGCTTTCATCATGTCGTCGTGCTCCATGCGCCGATCCATCTCTTTGGCCGAAAAGGTATCCGGCACGGCTTCCACAATTTCATCCGACACCGTCACGCGGCGCTTCCAGGCGCTCCGCATCATGTCCCGGCAGATATTCACGGCGATGCCGGTGATCCATGTCTTTTCACTGGCATCTCCCCGGAACCCGCCCCAAGCCTTGCAGACCCGCAGAAACGTCTCCTGGTGGACATCCTCCGCCATTTCCCGCGATCCGAGAATGGCAGTGGCCAGCCGCAGCACGTCATTGCCATAGGCAGTGACCAGCCGCTCGATTTCATCCATCGTACCGGAAGGGGGCAACTTGGAGCACCCTCTTTCATTGAATTTGACGCACCAATCCGTCATACGGTTCAACCGTCTTCAAAATATCGCCGCTCGGGGTTCATCGAGTCTTCATCGAGTCTTCATCGAGTCTTTAGCATATCATACCCGTCGTTTCCTTGAAAGAGACCTTTCCTTCTGGTAAAATGACTACACTGCAAATCATGCGATTCTCGTGATAAATCTCGAGTCAGCGAGTGTTATACAGGATTCCAATGGAGTCCTGCGGCAGAATCCACACCAACAGGAGATACGATCATGGCTGCAACTGTCCGTACCCGATACGCGCCGAGTCCCACCGGATACATCCACATCGGCAACCTTCGTTCAGCCCTGTACGAATATCTGATTGCCCGTGTCCATCAGGGGAAATTCGTGCTGCGCATCGAGGATACCGATCAGGAACGACTGGTGGAAGGGGCCGTCGAGGTGATTTACCGGACCCTTGCGCTGTGCGGCATGCATCATGACGAGGGGCCGGATGTCGGGGGCCCTTATGCCCCCTATGTGCAAAGCGAGCGTCTGCACACCTATCGTCCGTATGCCGAACTGCTTGTAAAAAAAGGACACGCCTACTATTGCTTCTGCACCAAGGAACGTTTGGATGGCCTGCGTGCCGAATCCGACACAAAAAACCTGGCTTTTCAATACGACCGCCATTGCCTGAGTCTTTCACAGGGGGAGATCGATTCGCGGCTGACGGCCGGCGACCCACATGTCATCCGTCAGAAAATGCCGAAAGAAGGCACAACAACCTTCCACGACTCGGTGTACGGAGACATCACGGTGGAAAATGCCGGGTTGGAAGACCAAATCCTATTGAAATCCGATAGTTTTCCCACCTACAATTTCGCCAATGTGGTGGATGATCACCTCATGGATATCACGCATGTGGTTCGGGGCAGCGAATACCTTTCCTCTGCCCCGAAGTACAACCTGCTGTATGAAGCCTTCGGCTGGGAGGTCCCGACATACGTGCATCTGCCGCTGATTGTGAAGCCGGATGGTTCCAAGATTTCCAAACGCAAAGGCGACGCCACGTTCGAGGATCTGCTGCGGGATGGCTTCCTTGTCGGTGCGGTCCTCAACTGCATCGCTTTGCTGGGATGGTCTCCAGACACCAACCAGGAGATTTTCTCCTTGTCCGATCTGGAGAAGATTTTTTCGATTGATCGCATCAGCAAATCACCCTCCGCGTTCGACATGGCCAAGCTGCGCTGGTTCAACGCCGAATACATCCGTGCCCTGTCACCTGAGGCGTTTCACCAGATGGCGCTTCCATGGCTGAAAGGGGCTGTGAAACCCGGTTTACCGCTGGAGCCAATCAGCCGCATTTTGCAGCCCCGCATTGAAGTGCTTTCGGATATTCCCGGCAAAATCGGCTTTTTGAGCCAACTGGAAGATTACAGCCTCGATATTTACGTCCATAAAAAGATGAAAACAACGCTGGAAAACTCTCTGGTCAATCTCTCAGCGGCGCTGCCTGTTCTGGAGTCCCTTACGGAATGGACGGTTCAGTGTATTCACGACAGCCTGATGGCGCTTGTGACAGACTGCGGAATCAAGAACGGGCAGATTCT
Source organism: Clostridiaceae bacterium (assembly GCA_025361665.1). Lineage (GTDB taxonomy): Bacteria > Bacillota > Clostridia > DSM-8532 > DSM-8532 > JAEWSN01. Next base: position 351 of record JANYKF010000002.1, on the reverse strand, counting down.
GTGGCCCATCCGCACGGCCTTGTCAGGTTGGGAAGTTACGCCGGGCGGCGCCATGGAAATCGCAGACATTCTGGGGAAAAATGAATCCTTGAGGCGCATCCGGATCGGCATCGACAGGCTGTCTGCCGCAATCGGCCAATAACAGGCCGGTTCAGAACAGGCTGCCTGACAATCATGATTCTGGTGTAAAAACTCACTTTTGTGAGTTTTTATGCAGGATGTCTCTGACATGCTGCATGTTGAAGGCACATTTTGTGCCTTCAACACACCAAATCACGTGATTCGGTGCCATCCGGCGGCATTTGCCGCCGGATGCATGCAAGTTGCAAAATGCAACTTGCATGAAAAAGT
>JANYKF010000011.1 GCA_025361665.1 Clostridiaceae bacterium | reverse complement strand
CGGCCTGTCCGCCGGCGACGGCTTGCAGGTGGTGAAAAAGGCGTCTGCTCGCAAGGGCGACATTCAAGCCCTGTCCGGTGCGACGGTCACCTCGCGTGCTGTGACCCGGGGGATCTCGGATGCGCTGGCGGTGGTTCGCGACTTGATGGACAAGGAGGGAAAGTAGCATGGATTCGAAACTCATGAAAGATGTTCTTACGGCCGGCCTGCTCCGGGAGAACCCGACCATCCGGCTGCTGCTCGGCATGTGTCCGTCCCTTGCCGTCACCACGATGGCGCAGAACGGCATCGGCATGGGTATTGCCGCCACGTTCGTGCTCATCGGCTCGAACGTCGCCATCTCCATGGTCCGCAACATCGTGCCGGACAAAGTGCGCATTCCCGTGTTCATCACCATCATTGCGGGGTTCGTGACAGTGGTCCAGCTGCTGATGGCAGCCTTCCTGCCGGATCTGAACCGGGCACTGGGCATCTACATCCCGCTGATCGTTGTCAACTGCATCATCCTGGCCCGCGCCGAGATGTTCGCCTGCAAGAACGGCCCTTTGCTTTCCCTTCTCGATGCCGTCGGCATGGGGGCTGGTTTCACCATCGCTCTCATCATCATCGGTTCCATCCGGGAATTCCTCGGGTCCGGAACCTGGATGGGCCTCGTCCTGACAAAGGACCTGTTCACCCCGGCCGCCATCATGATCCTGCCGCCCGGCGGATTCCTGGTGATGGGCTTCCTGATAGCGGCCGTGAACAAGATCTCCCTCGTCCGGACCGGCAGACTGGCCGTCGCGGCGCAGGCCGGATTGTGCGGCGGCTGCGGCGATGCGGAAAACTGTGCCGGATGCGGCTCCGGAAATAACGCAGCCGGATTGCCTTCCGGAAATACGGCTGCAGGATTGCCCTCCGGAAATAAGGCTGCCGGATTGCCCTCCGGAAATAAGGCTGCCGGATGCGGTTCGGATATCAATCCCGGAAAGAGAGGCGCGAAATGAAGGAACTGCTGACGATCCTTGTCGGCGCGCTGTTCATCGAGAACTTCGTGCTGTCGAAATTCCTGGGCATCTGCCCGTTCCTCGGGGTGTCGAAAAAGCGGGAAACCGCCCTCGGCATGAGCGGGGCCGTGGTCTTCGTCATGGCGCTGGCCGGTGCCGCCACCTGGATGGTCAACGCGTGGCTGCTGGTCCCGCTGCACCTGGAATACCTGCAGACGCTTGCGTTCATCCTGCTCATCGCCGCCCTGGTGCAGTTTGTGGAGACGGTCCTGAAAAAAGTCGCGCCGCCGCTTTATCGTTCGCTGGGCATTTATCTGCCGCTGATCACCACGAACTGCGCGGTCCTCGGCTCCGCCCTCATCCATGTGGAACGCGGGTACACCCTTCTGCAGGCCGTCGTGTACGGATTTGCCGCGGGACTCGGCTTCACGATGGCACTCGTGCTGTTTTCCGGCATAAGGGAAAAGCTGGAAACCTGTGACATACCGGAATCTTTCAAGGGAATGCCCATCTCCCTGATAGCCGCCGCCCTGGTTTCTGTCGCCTTTTTCGGGTTTGCCGGGCTGGTGCTCCCGGGTTGACATCGCAAAGCTGACAGACAGTTGACAGAGAGGAGATTTTCCATGGGAGCAATCCTGATTCCCGTCGCCGTGGTGGCGGGCTTGGCCCTTTTATTCGGGATCGGTTTGTCCATTGCGTCGATGGTGTTCCATGTCCAGCGAGACCCGCGCGTCGATCAGGTGCGTGGCGTTTTGCCCGGCGCCAACTGCGGCGCCTGCGGGTTTTCCGGCTGTGACGGATATGCGGAAGCCATCATGGCGGAAGGAACCTCCATCGATCTCTGCCCCGTGGGCGGCAACACCGTGCTGGCACAATTGTCGGTCCTGATGGGCGTGGAACCGGAAACACGGGAGGGGAGCCAGGCCCGGGTGCTTTGCCAGGGAAACTGGCATACCGTTGACATGAAGTACCGGTATGAAGGCATTCAGGATTGCGTTTCGGCGGCGAACCTGCTTGGCGGGATGTCCGCCTGCATTTTCGGATGCCTGGGAATGGGCAGCTGCAGGCGTGCATGCAAATTCGACGCCATCTCGGTGGAGGATGGCCTGGCCCGGATCCTGCCTTCGAAATGCACGGGCTGCGGCCTGTGCGTGGCGGAATGTCCGAAGGGCATCATCAGGATGCTGCCCGTGAAAACGGCTCATGCCGTTTTGTGCTCGAATCACGAGCGTGGCGCGATTTCGCGGAATAACTGCAGGACATCCTGCATTGCCTGCGGCCTGTGCGTGAAGAACTGTCCGGTCGATGCCATCACGATGGACCGGCATCTGGCGGTCATCGATCCGCATGTCTGCACGGATTGCGGAAAATGCGCGGAAGTATGTCCGCAGCATACGATCCGGCCAATCCGCACCGATGTCGCCGAATGGCTGCAAAGGAACGCATGAAAAAAGGAGAGCTTTCGCTCTCCTTTCCATTCTCACAAGATGTCTCAACAAGGTTTCTCCATCGCAAGCTCACGCTTTCCGAGGAATTCCTGTGTTGCTTACCACCTGCTGCCGCCGCCGCCGTAGCCGCCGCCGCCGCCGTTGTTGCGCTGTTGTTTCTTGGCTCTGCGGCAATCCGGGCAACGTTGGGGTTCATTTTCAAAACCCTTTTCCTTGTAGAAAGCCTGCTCGCCTTCGGTGAAAATGAATTCGTTGTTGCAGTCCTTGCATGATAATGTTTTGTCTGCCATGTCCGAGTCCTCCTTGTAGGTGGATTTAACTTTTTCCTGACGGCTAATCTTCCCAACAAGGAGGCACCGACCCGAAATCTGTTAAATCAATACGTAGCATGTGAAAATTTTAATAAGTTTCTTCATATAATTCATGGCACATCATGTGACCTCGGGTTTAGTCATTATCAATACCCGCGCCAAGCTGACCGCACGTTTAATCGTATTTCACGTGTAATTTAGGGCTCTTAGTGACGGTCCTTGGCACTGATTTTATAATATTTACGATTTCGCTGTGGCAATGAGTTCGACGTGAAAGGTTTGAGGGAACATATCAAATGGTTGGATGTTTATAAGTTTGAGTTGCGGACATTTGTTTTTGATCCGCGACCAATCGCGGGCAAAGGTCGCGGGGTTACAACTGATATAAATAAGTTTTTCAGGAGCTAATTTATTGATCGACGGCCAAAGTCTTTCGTC
>JANYKF010000509.1 GCA_025361665.1 Clostridiaceae bacterium | reverse complement strand
GGCCACCATGATGAAGAATGCCACCACCACGGTGGCCGTGCAGCCTACGATCACATCCAGCACGGTATACTTGTAGTCCTTGATTTTCAGGCCCTTTTCAATGACGGCGGACTGCATGTAAAACTGCATCCACGGCGCAATCGTCGTGCCGATCAGCGTGATGATCATGGTAATGTATGCGAAATCAAACTGTATATGCGGACGGATCAGAGCGTTTCCAACCTCGCCCCAGTTTGGATGTCCCATGATGGCGGAAACGATGTAGGATAGAAGCGCGACACTGAAAACCAGGAAAATCTTCTCCGCCATGCGGTAGGTTCCCTTTACGACGAGTATCCATACCGCGAAGGCAACAAGGGGAACGGAAATGTATTTGCTGACACCGAAAATCTGCATGCTCCCGGCGACGCCGGCGAATTCCGTCGTCGTGTTCAGGATGTCGGCAACCAGAAGGCCGATGAAAATGAAAAACGTGACTTTGACGCCGGCATTCTCGCGGATCAGATCCGCTAGCCCCTTTCCCGTCACAATCCCCATCCGGGCATTCATTTCCTGCACGATGAACAGCACGATGAAGGCGGGAATCAGCACCCAAATGAGCTTGTAGCCATATGTGGCTCCGGCGACGGAATAGGTGGTGATGCCGCCGACATCGTTGTCCACGCTGCCGGTCACAATGCCCGGTCCCAGTATGGCAAGGAAGATCAGCAGCTTTCTGTAAAGGCCTGGCTTCTTTGCTCCAGCAGTCATCCGCAACCCTCCTACATCCTTCTCCTTCGATTTCTCACGAGGTTGTGCATGACGTCGTTGATGATGACGACGCCTTGCATGGTCTTCCCTGCATCGACGACGGGTATGGCCAGAAGACTGTATTTGGTGATGATTTCATCCAGGATGGCCATTTTATCCTCATCCTGGACAAAAAGGACATTCACGTTCATGATCTGCCTGAGCAGGGTTTCCGGCTCCGCAACGATGATGTCCCTGAGCGATACGGTTGCCACCAGCTGGTCTGCCGCATTGACGATGTAAAGGTAATAAATCGTGTCCGCCTCCGGCTTCAATCGCCTCAGCTCCTGTATCGCCTCCCCGACGGATTGGTTTTCGTTGAAGGAGATGTAGTCGGTGGACATGAAACTGCCAACGGTATTGTCGGAATACTCCATCAATTCCCGAATGTCGTCCGAAGCATCGCCTTGCATTTCCTGCAGCAGTTCTTCGACCTTTTCGTCTCCCAGCTCGTCCAGGATGTCGGCGGCTTCGTCGGCCGGCATTTTTTCAAGCAGATCGGCGGCTTTGTCCAAAGGAAGGTTTTCCAAAACGCTGCGCTGGATGTCCGGTTCAAGTTCCTCGAGGACGTCCGCCGCCTTTTCCTCATCCATGGAGGACATCACAGCGATCTGGGTGTTCCGGTCCATGTCCTCGATGATGTCGGCCAGGTCCGACGGATGCAGTTTCTCGAGATTCGAGTAATCTTTTGACAAGCGGATGCCGGCATGCCCGAAATCGACGGCCTCCACATCGTCCCACAGGATCATGCGGCTCGGCAGGGAGCCGCCGAATGGCTTCAGCAGGATTTTAAGCGGCTTTGCCACGCCAAGCCTCCTGAGAAGGCCCTCAAACCCCACGTCGACGGCAATCAGATAGGTTCCGTTCGCGAGGGTGGACAACCGCAAATCATTCACCCGAACAAGTTTTCGGCCATTCATGTCGATGATTTGGCGATCCTGGATATTTTTTGAAAGGTACAGGATGTTTTTCCCGTCCAAGGGATAGTCGACGAGGTCAGAACATTGAATTCTATACTGTCCCAGCGTCTTTTCAATGGTGAATCGGCTGTAATCCAGCGTCAGCATGCCTCCAGACGTTTTCAGCCGGACAGCCGACACTTTTGGTCTCTTGTAATCCACTTCGACGACCAGATCCATCAATTTTCCGATTGTGCTGCCAGAGGGGGAATAAACTTTGTTTCCGAAGATCCGGCTGAAATAAAACGTGGACACTTTCACCATGGTCATCCGCCTCTCTTTCCTCTGAAAAATCCATCATGATACGGCCTCCGCTTTTTTGAACAGTTTCACGATTTCCCACCAAAACGTGGCCAGGGCGGCCAGTCCGATGGCTGCGAACAACGGGCCGACACCCAGCGGCACTGTTTTGACAATGGAATTGGCAGCCGGAAGATAGGTGACCAGCGCCAGCGCCGCAATGATTCCTGCGTTCACATACCATACCACTTTGTCTTTTCGCTTGAAAATACCGACAAACGCGCCCAGTTTTTCTGATTTGTTCACGTACACCAAAAACAAATTGGCGAAACCCAGGACAATCAGGGTAAAGGTTCTTGCGGCTTCCACGCTCCAGCCCTGACTGATCAGAACCACATAGGAACCGAACGACGCCGCGAAAATGGCGAGCCCCTGCAGGATGGCCTTTGTCATCATTCCGCCCTGAATCAGGGATTCCACCGGTGAACGCGGCTTCCTGTCCATGATGTCCTTCTCCGCAGGCTGCCGTTCAAACACAATGGAACAAGTCGGATCAATGATTAGCTCCAGCAACACAATGTGGATGGGCAGCAGCAGCAGCGGAAGGTGAAACAGAGGAGCCAGAAGGGCCATCAGGGCAATGGGGATATGAATGACAAACACGTATCCGACAGCTTTCTTGATGTTGTCATAGATGCGGCGTCCGTCCCGGATGGTTTCGACAATGGTGGTGAAATTGTCGTCAAGGAGGATCATGTCCGCGGCTTCCTTGGCCACGCCTGTCCCTCGTTTGCCCATGGCGATGCCGATGTCGGCCAGTTTCAGAGCGGGCGCGTCGTTGACCCCGTCTCCGGTCATGGCAACGGTTTCTCCCACATCCTTTAGCGCTTTGACAATGCGCATCTTGTGCCGAGGAATGACCCGTGCGAAAATATTCGTGACTTTCACTTTTTCACGCAATTCCTCGTCGGTCATGGCCTCCAGTTCATTGCCGGAGATAACGTTGTCACTGTTCAGGATGCCGATTTTTTCCGCGATGGAACGGGCCGTGACGCCATTGTCTCCTGTAATCATGACCACCCGGATACCGGCTTTCGCGCAAATCCTGATGGCTGCGGGCACTGCCTCGCGGGGCGGGTCCGCCAATCCGACCAGACCAACCAGGTCCAGCATGTTTCCTGACAATTCTCCCGGTATCGAAGGCATCAGAATCCGTTTGGCAACGGCGATGACACGATATCCTTTCAGTGCGAGCTGTTCCTGTGCCGCCTGAAGCCGCAGCACCGCTTCCGGCGTCAAGCCGCAAAGGGGCAGGATGCTTTCCGGAGAACCCTTTGCCGCCAATGCGGGCATGCCGTCCATTTCCCAGATATGACCCATCATTTTTGTTCCTGAACTGAAAGGATACTCACGGATCAGTTTTTTATTGAACAGCTCCGCCTTGTCGATTCCACCAAACACCGCATGTGCAAGGATGGCTTTTTCCATGGGGTCGTAGGGTTCGGTTTCACAGCCCAGTGCCGACCATGTCATCAGCTCTTTTTCCGTATGCCCATTGTATACGCAGGTTTCCTGCACCGTCATCTGGTTCATGGTCAGCGTGCCCGTCTTGTCCACGCAGAGCACGGAAACGGCGCCCAGCGTCTCCACGGACGGCATCCGCCGAATCAGGGAATTCTTCCTGGCCAGGCGCCAGGCGCCCATGGCAAGAAACACGGTCAGGATCACCGGGAATTCTTCCGGAATCATGGCCATGGCCAAGGTGATGCCGGACAAAAGGCTTTCGATGAAATCCCGGGTGTTCAGCAGCGTAATCAGGAAAACCATTGCGAACAGGCCAAGTCCGATCAGCGCGCAGACCGTGATCAGTTTGCGGGTCTGTTTTTCCAGCGGTGTGGGTTGTTCCGGCACAGACAGGATGTCCAGTCCGATTTTCCCGTATTCCGTTTTCGTTCCTACGCCTGTCACCCGGACAATGGCACTGCCCTGGGTGATGGCGGTTCCTGCATAACAGGTATCCCGACGCCAATGGGCCTCTTTTTCCGACTCTTCCAGAGCAGTCTTTTTCCAGACGATTTCCGACTCGCCGGTCAGGGTGGATTCATCAACCCCCAGATCGAACATTTCAACCACCTGTCCGTCTGCGGAAATCTTGTCCCCTTCCTCCATCATCATCAGATCGCCTACGGTCAGCTCCTTGCTGTCGACATCCGCAAGTGCGCCGTTTCGGATGACACGCACGCGGGGAGCGGATAGATCCTTCAGTGCCTGCAGGGTCTTGTCTGTTTTCCATTCCTGGAAAATGTTGATGCCGGACATGAATGTGACAAAGCAGATCATGATGATGCCATCCCGCGGTTCACCCAGAATAAAGTAAAGAAATGCCGTGCCGAACAGCAGCAGGAACATGGGCTCCTTGAGTATGGTGAACAGCTTGGACAGGAACGTATTCTTTTTTTCAGGAACCAGCTCGTTTTTCCCGTGCTGTATTTGCAGCGACTTGACTTCATCCTGAGTCAGGCCTGTGTAGTCGCCCTTGAAACCATTGATTTTTGCCATGTATCCGCCTTTCCAATTTCAGCATCGCTGAACCCCTATCCAACCCAACAAAAAACCTGTGGGCCATAATTCTTTACGAATTACAGTCCCACAGGTATGATTCCCTGC
>JANYKF010000503.1 GCA_025361665.1 Clostridiaceae bacterium | reverse complement strand
GACGACTCCCGAGCATGCGGAAAGGTTCTGCCGGGAAACCGGGGTGGATTTGATTGTAGCCAACCTGGGCACCGAACATCGGGCAAGCGCAAAGGACTTGCAGTATTTCGGCGGGATCGCGCGCAGCATAAAGGAGAAAATCGGAACACGGATTGTCCTGCACGGCGCCTCCTCTGTTCCGGCAGACCAGATAGCGAAACTCATGGATGACGGCGTCTGCAAGGTGAACCTGTGGACAACGCTGGAACGGGATTCATCGCCTGCCCTGCTGAAAGCGATGGTGATGAACGCTTCACGTGTGGCCGGTCCGGAAACGGCAGCGGGCCTGAAAGCTGGACAATGGCTGGGTGAATCCTGTGAAACCTCATCAAAGGCGGATCTCGGATATTTCACGACCGTTTGGCGGCAGCAGATTGTCTTTCATGAAATGGTCAAGATTGTCCGCACATATCTGGATCTTTGGTATAGAGAGGGCAGGCCATGAGTCTTTTGGGAATCGACATCGGAACATCCGGGTGCAAGGCCACCATCATAGATGAAGAGGGAAATTCCCTGGGGCAGGCAAGCAAGGAGTATTCCCTCATTTCCACGCATCCGGGCTGGCAGGAACTGGATCCGGAAGAAGTCTGGACATCCGTGAAGGAAGTTGTCCGTTGTGCTGCATCCTCTTATCGGGGGGGGCCGGTAAGGGCGATTGGCGTGTCCTCTTTCGGGGAAGCGGTGACAGCCATCGACAGGAAGGGGGACCCACTCTCCAACAGCATGATCTATATCGATGCACGCGGAAAGGATGAAGCGGCATTTCTCGAGAGCCGGCTGGGGAATGCGAAAATCCTCGGAATCACCGGAACAACGGCCCTCCCCATGTATTCCATTGCCAAAATCATGTGGCAGCAGCAGCATCGACCGGAACAATACCGAAACACCTGGAAATACCTCCCGTTCTCCGCGTTCATCCTATATAAGCTTGGGGCTGTTCACCATACGGACTACTCCCTGGCCGCCCGCACCATGGCATTCGACATCATCGGAAAACAATGGTCATCCGAGATTCTTGACGCTGCGGGGGTGGAAGCGGATAAATTCGGTGAGCCGGTCCTGGCCGGGACTCCGGTCGGGAATCTGTCGAATGGGCTGGCCGATGAACTTGGCTTGCCCAGGAACTGCCTCCTTGTCGCAGGCGGGCATGATCAGCCCTGTGCAGCACTTGGAGCGGGCGTCATCCATCCCGGGCTGGCTGTGGACGGGCTAGGCACAACCGAGTGCATCACTCCGGCGTTCGACCGGCCCATTCTCTCCGAAGCCATGGCCGGGAATTATTTCGCCTGCGTCCCCCATGTGGTGAAGGACATGTATGTGACCTATGCATTCACTTTCACCAGCGGCAGCATGCTGCGGTGGTACAGGGACCAGTTCGGGCAAGCCTGGCAGGAGGAGGCAAGGCGGTCAGGCATGGATCCTTACGAGATGATGATAAGCAAGGCGACAAAAACACCTTCTCCCGTCTATGTCCTGCCGCATTTTGCCGGCGCCGCGACCCCCTACATGGATACTCTTGCCCAGGGAGCCATCATCGGGCTGAATATCAATACGACATCGGAGGATATTTTCAAGGCGGTACTGGAGGGCATCACCTTTGAAATGATGGTGAATGTGGAACGCCTCGCCGAGGCAGGTGTGGTCGTGGATGAACTGATGGCGGTCGGAGGTTTGGCAAAATCGGATACATTCCTCCAGCTGAAAGCGGACATGATGGGCAGAAAAGTAACGACGCTCAATATCTCCGAAGCGGGTACCATGGGAGTCGCCATGCTGGCCGGAACAGCTGCGGGAACCTACGCAAACCTTGAAGAGGCGGTGTCCAGGCTTGTCAAGAAGAAACGCGAGTTCTACCCGGACCCGTTCCTGTATGCGCATTATCAGGAACGGTTCGAGACATACCGCAAAATATACCCCGCCGTGAAGGGCATGTATGGGGCTGCCCGCTAAACGGCATTCAGTGCAGCATGATGGATTGGAAAGGAAGCAGGCATGACGTCGAGAGAACGCCTTGAAATGGCTTTGCGCTTTGAGGAGCCCGACAGGCCCCCGCATTTCGAGCAGATGTTCGAACTGGTGGAAGAGGCATTTGGAGAGGTTTTTCCATCGGAAGAGGCAATGGAAACGGCTCAGGGTGCCGACCGTGAAAAACTGTTCGAAACCTGCGCCAGACTGTAC
>JANYKF010000485.1 GCA_025361665.1 Clostridiaceae bacterium | reverse complement strand
CCTGCAAATGTGCATGAAACAGACAGGAGTTCCAATGGACAGCACGACGCGAAACGGACCAGATCTGTAAAACCGCTTCGCAACAGGAAGCCCGGCCTATGGAAGCGTATAGCTGCCGTGGCATTGGCTCTCGCACTGGTTGCAGGTTCGGGAACACTATACGGCCAGATGAACGATTCTCTGAATCAGCAAGCGTCCATCATCGAGAACCTGTCAAAACAAGTGGCCGATCAGCAAGTGGCCATTGCCAAAACGGATTCTGCCCTTGGACTGACCAATGATTTGGCAACCAAAGCGGAAGCATTGAACAACACCAATCCGGCAGCAAAAGCGGCGCCTGGAAATGCATTATCGCAAGCTGCCCTGACACAAGGGTCCACCGTCACTGAAATAGCGAAGACCGTCGGTCCCTCCGTTGTTGGCATCCGCATGTCGTCATCCGGAAACAGTCAGGGTTTCCAGGGGGGCCAGGGAACCAGTGAAGGTTCCGGCATCATCATCAGTTCAGACGGCTACATCATGACCAACTACCATGTTGTCAGCAGCGCAGATCCCAAGAGCGGAAGCAGCGCTACAACAACCTTGGAAGTGTTTCTTCCCGACGGAAGATCCGCGAAAGCGAAATTCGTAGGCGGAGACAGTGAAAATGACCTGGCTGTCGTGAAAGTGGACTTTACCGGACTGCCGGTTGCCAAACTGGGCAATTCGGCCGACCTGCAGGTGGGTGAACTGGCAGTGGCCATCGGAAATCCGCTTGGCATGGAGTTTGCCGGATCCGTCACAGTTGGTGTGGTCTCTGCATTGAACCGCAAAATTGACGGACAGGAAGCTTCTCTCAACCTTATCCAGACGGATGCAGCCATCAATCCGGGCAACAGCGGTGGAGCCCTCGTGAATTCCAAGGGACTCGTCATTGGCATCAACTCGGCAAAGATTTCCCAGGCTGGTGTGGAAGGGCTTGGTTTCGCCATCGCCATCGATGACGCCAAACCCATCGTGAACTCCCTGATCCTGTATGGATATGTGAAGAACCGTCCGTACATGGGCATCAACGGTCAGGACATCACGGATGTCATGGCCAGCACATACAATGTTCCAGTAGGCGTCTATGTGACCAATGTCGATCCGGCCAGCGGCGCGGCGAAAGCAGGCATCGTGAAAGGCGACATCATCACTGGAATCAATGACAAACCGATCACCTCCATGGCGGATATCAACGCAGTGAAAAAGGGATACAAACCAGGGGATACGGTAACCGTAAACGTGATGCGCAATACTACGAAGCTGTCGATGAAAGTGACCTTCACGGAAGCAAAATAACATCACGGTGACCTTCACGGAAGCAAAATAACATCACGGTGACCTTCACGGAAGCAAAATAACATCACAGTGACCTTCACGGAAGCAAAATAACATCACGGTGAAATTCATGGAGCAAAACAACATCACGGTGAAATTCATCGGAACGAAAAGCGGTCGGACATTTGATGTCCGGCCGCTTTTCACTTTTTGAGCCTTTATTTCATCCTTTAGGAACCGGCTCAATATCGGCCATATTCCTCGCATAAGGACGCGACCATTCCCACTCGTCCGATGAGACCGTCCGGCGGCACCTGGTCCGCCACGCCAAGCACGTAGGCCGGTTTCTTTCGCATGATTGACAGTACATATTTCACATGCGCGACAAAATCTTCCTCCGCAAGGTTCGGCGTGAACACAACTCCCGGCAATCCTCCCCACAGGATGGTGTCCCCGGTGACTTCCGCAGCAGCCTCCTCCATGGTCATATCCCCGGACGGTGCGGGCGTTACAGCTTCGATCACGTCAAAGCCGGTTTCAGCGACTAGTTTCAACAACCCCTTCAATGTGCCGTCCATGTGGATGAAGGAATGCTTGCCTGCCTGCCTGATGTGTTTTATCCATTTGCTCTCGTACCCGCGCATGTATTTCAGGTAATATTCCCTGCCCACAACCTCACTGGACAGATTCTCCGGAATCATGATGCATTCGGCCGGAGAATCTACCGTAATCTCGGCGGCACAATCATATTGCCTTTCCATAAGGTCGAATATTTCGGCCATTTCATCGGGCGCG
>JANYKF010000479.1 GCA_025361665.1 Clostridiaceae bacterium | reverse complement strand
AGATATCCCAAATTCGCGCCCCGATGATTTCGTCAGGATGTTTGTTCAGCGGCATTGCAAACGCATGGTTGACGTACAGGTATTTGCCTGTGCGGTCAAAACTGAAAATCGGATCGCTGGCCTTGTCCAGGATAAGACGGTGGATTGGCAGTCCGTTTGCCGAATCATTTCCCGCGATGCACGTATTTGCCATATCGTCATCATTCCGGTATTTCATCGATTTCTCCTCCCCGACACAATGGATGCGGCACCTGTTTTTGAACAACCAAACACAGGAGCAGCGATCGGCCGACCAGACCGAAACGGATGACGCCGCAGTCTGCCTGAGCCTTGTGTCTACTATATCATGCCGCATGCGAACCGGCCATCCTCCTGTACAAGTTGTCACGGCCCTGATAATCCCGCGAGAAATCGACCCATTGAATCTGACCCCACCCACATTCCTGCCAGGTGAGATTGAACCAGGCGGCAGTTGATCCCACAAAGTAACGCTGTGAGTTGATAATCGTGGTGTTTTCAAGCGATTCAATCGATCGAAACCAACAACAATCAACAAAAAGTGGACGGATTCCAACAAATTCGGTATAATTCAAACATGACCGTGCTCGGTATTCATTCAGACCGAATACACATGCCATTGTCGGGGAGGACACATCATGACAGTCACGGGAATGCTCAAAGGACAGGTTGCCATCATCACCGGCGCGGGTCAGGGGCTCGGAGAGGGCCTGGCGCAAAGACTCGACGCCGAAGGCTGTTTCGTGGCCGTGGCCGACATCAACGGGGAAGCGGCAAACAGGGTGGCCGCCGGCCTGAAAAACGGAATGGGTTTCACGGTGGATGTCACGAACGAGGAACAGGTCGCTGCGATGGTGGATAGCGTTGTGGAAGCCTGGGGACGACTGGACCTTTTGGTTTCCAATGCCGCCATCCTCATTGCCAAATCGGTGGTTGATTTTCCGCTGGACCAATGGAAGCGGATGATCGACGTCAACATCACGGGATATTTCGTCTGCGCCAAACATGCCGCCCGTGTGATGATTCCGAACCGCAAGGGCAATATCATCCAGATAAACAGCAAATCCGGCAAAAAAGGATCTTTCAAGAATTCCGCCTATGCCTCGGCAAAGTTCGCGGGCATCGGCTTCACCCAGAGCCTCGCTCTGGAAATGGCCGAATACGGCATCCGCGTCAATGCCATCTGTCCCGGAAACCTGCTCAATTCCAGCCTCTGGAATGAGGGTCCGAACAGCCTTTTCAAGCAATACGCCCGGAACCAGGGCATTTCGGAAGAGGCGGTCCGTGAAAAATACCTGAACCAGGTCCCATTGAAGCGAAGTTGTGAATATGAAGACATTGCGAATATCCTTGTTTTTCTGGCTTCCGATCAGGCCAGCTACATGACAGGACAGGCCATCAATGTGACCGGCGGACAGGAAATGCGGTGATCCATGGACGTAAACAACCACATCCACACACATTATTCATTTTCGCCGTACAGCCCCGCAGCCGCGATCGAACGGGCTAAGGCCGCAGGCCTTGCAACGGCCGGCATCATGGACCACGATTCCCTGGCTGGGTCGGACGAATTCGAGACGGCGGGAAGGCTTCTAGGCATGCCCACGACAGTTGGCATGGAAGTTCGGGCGGACTTTGCGGACACCCCGCTGGCCGGCCGCCGGATCAACAACCCGGATCAGGCATCGATAGCCTACATCGCTCTTCATGGGGTTCCCCGTGCGTCACGCCCGATCCTGCAGGCATTCATGAGGCCCTTCATGAACGCGCGGAACGACCGGAACCGCCTCATGACCCGGCGCATCCATTCGCTTGTGCAGCCCTTCGGATTCTCCCTCGACTTCGAACAGGATGTCCTGCCGCTCTCACACTGGTCCCAAGGCGGTTCCGTTACGGAAAGGCACCTGCTGTTCGCCCTGGCGCTGAAACTGATTGCCCGCTATGGAAAATCGGATGACCTGGCCGTATTTCTGAAAGGATCCCTGCATATCCCCGTGACCGCCAAAGTCGAAAGTCAGCTGACCGACGCCCAAAACCCATATGCGGCTTATGACCTGCTGGGCGTGCTGAAAAGCGCGCTGGTCTCCGCAATTTACGAGAACGCCGCCACCGAATGTCCCGACATCCGCGAACTGGTAAAGATGGCGCGGGATGCGGGTGCCATCTGTGCCTATGCCTACCTGGGAGATGTGACGGATTCCGTGACCGGCGACAAGAAAAGCCAGTCTTTCGAAGATGGATATTTGGATCTGCTGTTTGAAACGATTTCCGCACTCCGGTTCAATGCCGTCACCTACATGCCTTCCCGAAACACGCCGGAACAGCTGGCACGGCTCCGTACCCTCTGTGACCGGCACGGACTGTTCCAGATCAGCGGAGAGGACATCAATTCCCCGCGCCAGTCTTTCGTGTGCGAAGCCATGCGCGCTCCTGGCTTTGAGAACCTGGCGGATGCGGCCTGGGCCTTGATTGGGCATGAGACAGCCAGCACCGCTGATATGTCCGACGGGATGTTCTCCGCCCGAACCTTGTCCCTGATGCCGAGTCTGCCCACCCGCACGGCATACTTCGCAGCCCTTGGCCGTGCAGCCCACGAATCGGCGAAAATACAGCAGAAAGAGGGTTGACGCATGTTTGCCGAAGAAAGAAGAAACCGCCTGCTGCAGATGCTCAATGAAAAGCGGAGCCTGTCCGTTCCGGAGGCCGCGCTTGCCTTCACCGTAACGGAAGAGACCATCCGGCGCGACTTGAAACTGCTGGAGTCTTCAGGATTCCTGCAGCGCACGCATGGCGGCGCGTTTCTCGCGGATGATGCGAAGTCGGAACCCTCCCTCGCAGTCCGGCAGGGGATCAACATGGCGGGCAAGGACCGGATTGCCCGCTGCGCGGCAAACCTGGTACTGGACGGCGATACCGTCATTCTGGATGCATCCACCTCCGCCCTTTCCCTGGCCCGGCACCTGCGTCACAAAAAGAACCTGACGGTCATCACCAATGCGGAGAAAATCGTCATGGAACTATCCACCTGCGTGGACATCACCCTCATTGCCACCGGTGGCATCCTTCGTCACCAAAGCCTTTCCTATGTCGGCCGCGCGGCGGAGAACATGCTGTCCTGCCTGCAGGCAGACAAGGCTTTCCTGTCATGCAGGGGATTCAATCCGCTTCGCGGGTTCACGGACTCCAGCGAACCGGAATCGGAAATCCGCCGGCAGATGATTCGCCGCTCCCAGCAGATCATCTATCTGTGCGATCACACCAAAATGGACCGCGTGGGCTTCGTGACGACGGCGACGCTCCAGGAAGTGGATATCCTGGTGATCGATGCTTCGCTCCCGGAAGGATGGGGCCCATTGTTCGGGAAAGCCGGAATCAGCGTCCTGAAGGCGGATTGAGAAACATGAACAAGGATTGAGAAACATGAACAAGGATGGAGAAACATGAACAAGGATGGAGAAGTGGCCCTCGGCTCAGTCCGGATTGCAGGCATCCACCACCCGGAAGCCCTGCGGCATCCTGATGAAGAAGGCCGCGAACCGACGGTGTCGGGCTGCAACCAGAACCTGTACCGTGGTTCTTTCCAGCAGCAGGCCGGCTGCGGCCCCTGCACGGCGACCAACCTGCTCGACTACGCCATGCAGCAGTACCTGCCCGGCATTCATGCTCTGAATCTGCCGGCCTTCATCGACATGATGCACCAGGTCTGGCATTATGTGACCCCCGGGCTGATGGGCGTTCATCGGACATGGCAGCTGGCTGACGGGATCGATCGCTATGCCGCCGAACACAACCTGCCATTTCATGCCGTCAGGCTTGACTTTCCCACCCGCCGTGCGAAAAGACCTTCCGTGGATGCCGTCGTCCGTTTTTTGTCGGACGGGTTGAACGGGGACTCCCCCGTCGCCTTTCTCAATCTCTCCAACGGCAAATTGGCAGATCTGGAAAGCTGGCATTGGGTAACCATTACAGCCATCTTCAGAGACTCCGGCGGAGAACTGCAGGCCGAGATAGCAAATTATGGAATTCTATCACGAATCGCACTGGGTACCTGGCTTCACAAAACGAAGCTTGGCGGCGGTTTTGTGTATTGCCGGAAAACACCGTCATCCTGGATGGGCGAATGCAAAAAATGAAGAAAGGAACACGCGCATGGGAGCCATACGCCTTCTTGTCGCCGAAACGGACCCCGCAACCAGGACCCTCATCCGCCAGGCGGCCTCCGAAGAGGGGTTCGCGCTGGACGAGGCGGTAGACGGCATCACGGCCATCAAGCTGTTCCGGAGAAACGAATACCCGCTGATCCTGCTGAACATGTCCTTGCCGGAGCTGGATGGACGGAATGTGCTGATCCAGATGAGGAAGCTTTCCGACGTGCCGATTTTCATATTGTGCGACCATGCGACGAATGAGCTCTGCATGGCGGGATACGGGCTGGGAGCGGATGATGTCATCCGGAAACCGTTTTTCGCACCCGAACTGATGGCCCGCATCAAGGTATTCCTTCACCGGAGCGGCAGCATGCTGCCTTCGCCGGAACGGCGTGTTTCCTTCAAGGGCCTCTACATCGACACGTTTTCCCACTCCGTATATGTGGATGAACAGCCGGTCCTGCTCACACCAAAAGAATACGCTCTGCTCGCGTTCCTTTCACAGAACCCGAACAGGGCGTTTCCCCGGAGCATCCTGCTGGATGAAGTATGGGGTTCAGATTTTTTCGGTTCCGAGCGCACGGTGGATACGCACGTCAAATCGCTCAGGAACAGCATCAAGCCCTATGATCAATATCTGGTCACGGTATGGGGCTATGGCTACAAATTCGAGGCATGACCGGCTCTTGCGGATGAAGGACCTTTCTCAGCCCGCCTGCGGTCAGGCGATGCCACTCGCATGGTGGCCCGCCTGCAATCCGGCGATGACGGCCATCCGCCGGCTGTCATTCCGGCTCAATGGGGCTTCTGCCCCTTGTGATCGATCTTCTCCAGCAGGTGATCAATCTTTCCCAGTTGCCTGACATCCTTGTCCCATGCTTCCTTGAGCTGATCATCATACTCATGCGCATCGATGTATTTCTTCACCGCGTTCATTTCATAGAGGATTTCATCCTTCTTGTGCTTGAGATGATCCTTGCTGTCCATCGCGCACCCTCCCCCTCACCTGGTGTTGTAATTGGAAACCACTTGCTTGAAGATGTCCACGGTCTCCATCGCATCGGCCAGATCTCCCTTGAGCCGCATGTTTTCAGCCTCCAGCGCCAGGAGTTTGGCGGAGTCGGGCTCGGCATGCGAATTCTGGGCGTTGTCCTGCCGGTTGATGGCGACGGGTCTGTAAGCCTTCCGTCGATTCAAGGATGCATGCGGGATGTCGGTGACAAAGGTCTCTCTTGTGAGTTCGTTGAAGAGTCCGCGCGGGATGTAGTGCGTATGCAGGAATTCATGGGAGACAGGGCTGTTCGGATACTGGAGGAATTCCTTGTAGAGGGCATTCACGTAGGGATTTTCGTGGGATTTCCGAAGCACTTTGCTTTCATCTTCCGTATAAAGGCCCTGGAGCCTTTTCTCCCTGACATGAAGATCCTTAGACCGCGGCTGACCGCCACCCGTGATGCAGCCGCCTGGACATCCCATCACCTCAATGAAATGATAGGGTGATTCACCCCGCGCCACTTGCTCCATGAGTTTTTCCGCTCCGGCGAGGCCGCTGGTTACCGCGACACGGACATCCACACCGGAAAGGAAACCGTAGGCCGGCAATGGGTTCTCAATCCGGACAGTGGCCTCCTTTACCTGCTCAAGACCCATGATGGGTGTCACGTGCAGTCCGCCGAACGGCAGCTCCCGGCCTGTGACCACTTCATAAACAGTTCTCAGGGCGGCTTCCATCACGCCGCCCGTGAGACCGAAAATATCAGCGGCACCGGTGGACATCCCGAGCGGATTGTCAACCTCCCCATCCGGCAGATTGACAAAGTCGATGCCGGCTTCCTTGATCATGGCGGCCAGCTCCCGCGTGGTCAACACGGCGTCCACGTTCGCCACGCCTCCGTTGCGCATTTCATCGCGGACTATCTCGAACTTCTTCGCCGTACAGGGCATGACGGATACGACGAACAGATCGGCCGGGCTGCACCCGATCTTCTCCGCATAATACGACTTGATCAGCGCCCCCAGCATCGTGTGCGGAGATTTGCAGGTGGACAGGTGATCCAGATACTTCGGATAGGTATGCTCGACGTATTTGATCCAGCCCGGACTGCAGCTCGTAATCATCGGCAGGACGGCCGAAGAGCCGTGCTCTTTTGACCCATGGCCCGTGGAAGCCGTTCCGGAAGCATGTTCCGCACCTCCGCCGGCATCAGCCGCTCCGGACTGGCCGGTCAGCGCCTGTCGAACACGTCCCAGGAATTCGGTCCCTTCTTCCAGGATCGTCAAGTCCGCCGTGAAATTCGTATCGAACACATCGGCAAATCCTAGGGCATGCAGGGCGGACGCCAGTTTTCCCGTAACACGGGACCCGGGTTCCATCCCAAACTCTTCCCCTATCGCCACACGAATGGCGGGTGCAAACTGTACGACGGTCCGCTTTGCGCTGTTGCCGAGGGCAGACCAGACCGATTCCGTAGAGTCGGTTTCCTTCAGGGCTCCGACGGGACAGACGATGGTGCACTGACCGCAGAACGCGCAGTTGACCGATCCGAGCGCCAAATCCATGGCCGGGGCGATGACGGTGGAAAAGCCCCGGTTCTGCGCATTCAGGACGCCGGTTCCCTGCACTTCATTGCAGGCGGTCACGCAGCGGCGGCAAAGAATGCATTTGGACATGTCCCGCGTGATGGAAACTGAGCCATCGATGATCCGCGAGGATTGTTCCCCTTCGAACCGGGAAGTCTCTACCCCAAGCAGCTTGCCGAGTTCCTGAAGCTCACAGCTCTGGTTGCGCCTGCAGGCAAGACAGTCCGTTGAATGATCGGACAAAATCAGCTCGTAAAGGACTTTACGTGCCTTGCGCACCTTCGTGGTGTTGGTCTGCACCACCATGCCTTCGAGGGCTTTCGTGATGCAAGAGGCCTGAAGTGTTTTGGCTCCCGCCACCTCGACCGAACAGATACGGCAGGTACCGAACTCATGGACATTTTCAAGCTGGCAAAGACTAGGAATTCTGATCCCATTGGCCTTTGCCGCCTCCAGAATGGTCACGTCGTTTTCAGCTGTCACAGCCCTGCCGTTTATCGTCAAATGGATCATAGCTTCCACCTACCTTCATGTGTTTTGGCCTTTACGTTTTCCGTGAAATGGATCCTCATCGCGCCTATCCCGTAAATGCGTTGCGCAAGTAACATAAACCAGCAGGTTCGGGCGCATTCGCAAGTCTTGCCTGTGATTCGCCGCGCAGCATGTAAAACCTACCTTCTGTCGCAGTGCAGGCACCGCATCGCCTCGGCGATCGCCGTGAGCTTGTGGTACCCGAGAATCACCTCGCTAAACGAGCCCTTGCGCTGTTCCACGCGCAGCATGTCAAGCGGGAACCGCTTGAGCGCCACCACTTCATCCTCGTCGAACAGGTCCGGAATGGGAATCACCGCACCCTTGTTGAGGTGGCCGGAACCGCCCAGATACCGGTCAATCGAGACGGCGGCCTGTTTGCCGTCCGCGATGGCCTGAATAACCGTATCCGGTCCTCGGGCCACGTCGCCTCCTGCAAATACGCCTTCCATGGTGGTCATGAGCGTGTCGTCATTCACCACGAAAGTACCCCAGCCGGTCAGGCTGATTTCGTCGCGCTTGATGAACGGCAGATCCGAATGCTGGCTGACTGCCGGGATGACGGCGTCGACGGGAATCAAGAAATTGGATCCTTCGATGGGGATGGACTTTCTCCGCCCGGTTTTGTCAAATTCCGCGAGCTGCATGCGCACGCATTCGATCTGTTCCACGCGGTTGCCTTTCCCGCCGATAAAACGGACCGGGGCAATGAGGTCCATGATTTCGACCCCTTCGAGGATCGCTTCCTCAATTTCGGTCTGATAGGCCGGCATGGCGGCAATGTTTCGCCGATACAGCACCAGGACGCGCTCGGCACCCAGCCGCACGGCCGTGCGGGCTGAATCGATGGCTGTGTTCCCGCCGCCCACAATCGCGACGGTCTTGCCCAGCAGCACCTGCCTGTGAAAATTCACATCCTTCAGGAAGTCGATTCCGGGATAAACCCCGGCCAGGTGCTCTCCGGGAATGTCAATCTGCTGGGGAATCAAGGCGCCGGTGGTCACATATACGGCATCGAACTGGGATTTGAGCGTTTTGAACTTGATATCCTTGCCGATTTCCGTATTCAGGTGGATTTTCACACCGGCTTTCTCAATGAGCGAGATTTCATGGGCGAGTATTTCCTTTGGAAGCCGGTATTCGGGAATGCCGAACACCAGGACGCCGCCGGCAACAGCCTGAGCCTCGTACACGTCAACCTCGTACCCGATGCGTACCAGATACCATGCGCAGGTAAGGCCCGAAGCCCCGGCGCCGATGACGGCCACTTTCTTGCCGTTTTTCGGGAAGACGATTTCCTCGGAGAAAGGCGTTTCGTTCCGGAAGGCCCAATCCGCCACAAACCGCTTGACATCGCAGATGGCGACGGCTTCATCGGTGGCGCTGCGGCGGCACTTTGATTCGCACGGCCTCGTGCAGATGCGTCCGCAAACGGCCGGGAACGGATTCTCCTGGCGGATGAGGTTGTAGGCGTCCTTGATGCGGCCCGCCGCCACCAGGGTCAGGTAGCCCGGCACATTGACATGAGCGGGGCAGGTGTTGGCGCACGGGGAAATGAACAGGTCGCTGCATACCCCGGCCCGGCAGTGCTTGTTCTTGATATGCTCCACATACTCATCCCGGAAATACTTGATCGTGCTGAGCACCGGATTCGGCGCCGTCTGTCCCAGACCGCACATGGCAGTCTGCTTGATGGTCTCACCGAGTTCCTCCAGCAATTCGATGTCGCCGTCCATTCCTTCACCCCTGGTGATGCGCTCCAGGATTTCCAGCATGCGCTTCGTTCCAAGCCGGCAGGCGACGCATTTGCCGCAGGACTCGTCCTGGATGAAGTCCATGAAAAACCTTGCCGTGTCCACCATGCAGGTGTCTTCATCCATCGCAATGAGGCCACCGGAACCCATGATGGCTCCCAGTTTCGTGAGCGCGTCATACTCGGCGGGCACATTCAGGTTTTCCTGCGTGATGCAGCCGCCGGATGGCCCGCCGATTTGCGCGGATTTGAACTTCTTCCGCCCCTGCATCCCGCCGCCCAGCTTGAAGAGGATGTCTCCGAGCGGCATGCCGATGGGCACTTCCACGATGCCCGTGTTCACCACGTTGCCGGCCAGGGCGAAAACTTTCGTGCCCTTGCTCTTCTCCGTGCCATACTGCGCATACCACTCGCCGCCGCGCAGCAGGATCGGCGCAATGCTTGCCAGCGTCTCCACGTTGTTGATGATGGTGGGTTCGCCGAACAGCCCCTTCTGGAACGGGAACGGGGGTTTCTGGCGAGGTTCGCCGCGTTTGCCCTCTATCGAGGACAGCAGCGCCGTTTCTTCGCCGCACACGAATGCGCCGGCACCGATGCGGATTTCCAGGTCAAATGAGAATTCGCTCCCGAAAACCTTTCCGCCCAGCAGTTTGGCCTCCCGTGCTTCCCGGATGGCTGCTTCGAGTCTCTCCACGGCAATCGGATACTCGGCCCGGATGTAGACGTAGCCCATCTCCGCCCCGATGGCAAACCCGCCGATCATCATCCCTTCGATGATGCTGTGCGGGTCTCCTTCAATGATGCTGCGATCCATGAAAGCGCCCGGATCTCCCTCGTCGGCGTTGCAGATGATGTACTTGCGGTCGCTTTTGGCCAATTGGCCGGCCCGCCATTTCACACCGGTTGGAAACCCGGCTCCTCCACGCCCTTTGAGTCCGGATTTCATCACTTCCGCGATCACATCCCCGGGGTTGGACTGCAGAATGGCCTTTGCCGCGGCAAGGTATCCGTCGCGCGCAATGTACGCATCGAGGTAGCGATAGTCCATGATCCCGCAGTTGCGCAGGGCTACGCGCACCTGAGACCTGAAGAAATCGATGTCGTCGATGCAGGGAACATGACGATGCAGCGATTCATCATAAAACGTATGCTCGATTGCGATTTCACCGCCGACCAGGTGGCGCCGCACGATGTCCCTGGCCTTGTCCGGTGTGACGTCCGTGTAAAATGTCCGTTCCGGCAGGACCAGCAGAACGGGGCCAACCGCGCAGATGCCCATGCAGCCTGTTTCGTGGACGGACACATCCTTCACGAGCTTCTGGGCTGAAATCTCCTGCTCCACGGCCTTTTTCACATCCAGGCATTTTGAGGAAATGCAGCCGGCTCCCGCACACACCAGCACCTGGCTGCGGTATGTCTTCTCCCGGTCCGTCCATGCCTGTTTGATCCGCTCCAAATCAGCCAACCCGGTTACAGGTTCATGTATTGTCTTCACATTCATTGTTTGTCCCTCCGAGGGAAAAATCGGAACCTCATGGTGTATGGATGATGGATGCTTTCTCCTAATCCTTGGCGAATTTGGCAAGGATGGCATTGATCTTGTTCACGTTGACCTGCTTGTAGACTT
>JANYKF010000473.1 GCA_025361665.1 Clostridiaceae bacterium | reverse complement strand
TCCTCCTCCTCCCCCTCCGGCAAATGATGCTGTATGTGAAGGTCGTGACTGCCGCAGCTGCCGCAGCAGCCTGTGCAGCCTTCTTCCTCGTCCGTCGCCAGGTTGTGCTTTTTCTTGTAGTCCAGGAGGGCGGCCGCTATCGCCTCCTCCGCCAGGACGGAACAGTGCACCTTTGCGGGCGGAAGCCCGTCCAGAGCCTCCATGACGGCCTTGTTGGTAATCGCCTGCGCTTCTTCGATGCTTTTCCCGATGATCAGTTCGGTAGCCATGCTGCTGGTGGCAACTGCCGCACCGCAGCCAAAAGTCTTGAACTTGACATCAAGGATCATGCCATTCTCGATTTTCAGGTAGATTTTCATGATGTCTCCGCACTTGGCGTTTCCGACCTGACCGACACCGTCCGGGTTGTCTATGATGCCCACATTGCGCGGGTTCGAAAAATGATCCATCACCTTTTCACTATACATCCGGTTCTCCTCTCAACGGACTGCCGCCTTCGCGAAGTCCTCATACAGCGGCGACATCTGCCGCAATTTCTCAACAATGACCACAAGGCTGTCAACCAGGAAATCCACATCGGATTCCGTATTTGCATCTCCAAAACTCATGCGGAGCGACCCGTGGGCGATTTCATGCGGCAGCCCGATGGCCAGGAGCACATGGGAAGGATCCAGTGATCCCGACGTGCAGGCCGATCCCGAAGACGCCGCGATCCCTTTCATGTCCAGCATCAACAGGAGGGATTCTCCCTCTATGAAACGAAAGGAAAGGTTCAGATTGCCCGGCAGGCGTTTGTCTGGGTGACCATTCAGCTTCACATGCGATATCCGCGAAAGGATGCCGTCATAGGCTCTCTGTCTGAGGGCAGTTAGCCTGGTTTCATGGTCCTGAAGGGTTTCGGCAGCCATGACGAGAGCCTTCGCCATTCCGACTATGCCGGGCAAATTCTCCGTGCCGGCCCGTTTGCCTCTTTCCTGGTGACCACCGTGAATGAGGGTCTCCAGCTTGATTCCCTTTTTGATATATAACGCTCCGACCCCTTTGGGGCCGTAGAATTTGTGTCCGGAGAACGTAAGCAAATCCACACCCAGTTTCCGTACGTCCACTTCAATGTTCCCGACAGCCTGGACTGCATCCGTATGGAAAAGGGCGCCCCCGGCTTTCGCTATGGCCGCCAGCTCGGCGACAGGCTGGATCGTTCCGATTTCGTTGTTGGCCATCATGACTGAAACCAGTGTCGTATCCGGCCGCATGGCCTCTCTCAGGGATTCGGGATGCACGATACCCTCTGAATCCACAGGCAGATAGGTCACTTCAAACCCGTTTTTGCCAAGGTATTCAAACACATTCAAAACGGCCGGGTGTTCAATGGCGGAGGTGATGATGTGCTTCCCCTTGGCCTGCCTGGCCAAGGCCGCTCCTTTGACCGCCCAATTGTCCGACTCGGAACCGGACGCCGTGAAATAAATCTCTGAAGGCTCTGCGCCCATTACCCGCGCAATGTCCGCACGGGCCGCATCCACAGCCTTGCGGTTATCCCGCCCAAGCTTGTAGATGGAGGAGGCATTGCCGAAATTTTCCGTGAAGTAAGGGATCATGGCTTCGAGCACTTCAGGTTTTGTCCAAGTTGTCGCCGCATGATCCATGTATATCATTTTACCGCCCATTTACTTTCTCCTGTCAACCCTTTTGCAGACCCGTTTGCAGGATCCTTTTCCTACATCGTACCGTGAAGGTCGGGCACCGTCAAGTATTCGAAGCTACGAACCAACCTATTATCATACTAAAACAATAGGAAATGATGAAACCTCGTTTATCGTATATTACCCTTGTGCGTGGATTTCCAATCAGAGACAGGATTCACTTTGCATCCCGGTTCCAAACAACGCAAAGAGAACCTGTTTTTCACTGGCCTTTCAAGGAGATTGGATCAGCACGCGGCAAGCGCCGCCCCCGCGGCAAAGACGAAACCTGCAAAATCCGGCAGAATCAGGTTGACCGCTTCGATGTCCGTCATGCGGACCATGCAGCAGATTTTGATTTGCATAGGCAAACCTCCGGATCAAATGTCCATGTTCATGACATGCCGCACTTCCGATAATGTTTGCTCTGCAACTTCCCTCGCCTCCCGGATGCCGCTGCGCAGCACCGTGCGCACAAACCCGGTATCCGACTCGAGCTCCCTGCGACGTGTACGGATTGGACGGAGATATTCATTCAAAGTCTCTGTCAGCATCTTCTTCAATTGGCCCGAACCACCATCCCCGATGCGCTCCGCGATGTTCTCCGGTGCTTCGCCGGTCGACAAGGAGATGAGCATCAGCAGGTTGGAGACTTCCGGTCGGCTGACCGGATCAAAGGTGATGCGGCGTTCGGAATCCGTCTTCGCTTTCTTCAGAAGCGCGGCGGTTTCATCTTCCGACGCACTGAGCATGATGGTGTTGTTGCGGCTTTTGCTCATTTTCTGGGAACCGTCGAGGCCCAGAATGACGGGGGCTTTGCTGAGAAGCGGCTGCGGCTCCGGGAAAACCGGCTTGCTGCCTGCGAACCGCTCATTGAAGCGTCTCGCGATGATGCGGGTCATTTCCAGATGGGGCAGCTGGTCTTTTCCAACAGGTACCACGTTGGCCTTGCAGAACAGGATATCTGCGGCCTGGTGGATGGGATACGTATACATGCCCGCATTGATGCGCTTGAGACCGGATGCCTGGATTTCTTCCTTGACGGTGGGGTTGCGGTCGAGTTCCGCATTGGAAACGAGGGTCAGGAAAGGCAGGAGGAGCTGGTTCAGTTCAGGAACATGGCTATGCGGGAAAATGCAGGTTTTACCCTCCGCCGGAACCAGTCCCGCAGCCAAATAGTCGATGACCAGGTTTCGGACGTTGTCCGAAATATTCTCGAACATGTCGCGGTCCGTGAGCACCTGATAATCCGCGATGACGATGAAAGTCCTGACTCCAAGGTTTTGAAGGCGCACACGGTTTTGCAGGGAACCGAACAGGTGCCCGATATGCAGGCGCCCCGTTGGCCGATCCCCGGTCAGAACCCGATAATTTCCCGGCTGTTCGGCGAGGTTTTTTTCCAGCTGCCTGCTTTTTTCAACCGTGGCTTCATAGGAGCCATACTCGATGCGTTCTCCTGCTTCATTTTCATCCGCATCAAACTTGTCATTCAAGGTATCGTTCATTCCGGCAATCACATTCATGGACTGTTTCCTTTCCGCCCGATCCGATTGAGGTTTCTTGACTGGTTTCCATCTTCATGTCCGTTTCAGGGGTGCGCGTGCCACGATGTCAACCAATATCATGCTCCGTTGCCCCTTCCTGTCAACTCCGGGAAAAGCCGATTCATCCGCCAGCAGGCACCGGCAGATCTGCCATAAGCGGTAACGGGATCCTTATCTGCGGTTCTGTTTTTTCAATTCATCCCGGATTTCGACGAGCAGCTTTTCCTGCATGGTGGGTTCCGGCGGAGGGGGTGGCGCGACTTCCGCTTCCTTTTTCTTGAAACGGCTGATGAACTTCACAAATAGGAAAACAGACAGCGCGATGATGATGAAGTCGATGACGGTTTGCAGAAAATTGCCATATGTCAGGAGCAAATCCTTTCCATCCACGCCGATGGCTTTCCGAAGCAGGATGGAAAGCTGTTTCAGGTCAGATTGCCCGGTGACCAGGATGATGACCGGCATCAACAGGTCGTTGACCAGAGAGGTGACGATTTTCCCGAACGCGCCACCAATGATGACGCCGATGGCAAGGTCCAGCACATTGCCCTTCATGGCAAACTGCTTGAACTCATCACCGAATTTCCGTGCATGGCTCAACCCGCCCTTGTAATTGAACCGGATCCTTTTCCCTGTACTCATTTCATGCCCCCCTGCTTCATAGGATTTCCAACGTGACGGGATCGGTGCGTTGACGAAACGGCAAGAAAACTTCACGCATCATATATATACGAAAAGATGTCTGAATGTCAATTGAAAATGATTGCTGAAGATCCTCAGGAATCAATCAGGCCAAGTTTTTCCATCACTTTCTGGAATGCCTCGAAATCAATGGGCTTCCAGGCATACGCCTCACATCCGGAATCATAAGACTCCGAAACCGTCTTCCGATCATTCACCGCGGACGTGATGATGATCTTGGTACACTCTTTGCCTGCGATGCCCTTCTGCCGCTCAATGTCACGGATGGCCTTGAGCACTTTCAACCCATCCATGACCGGCATCAGGATATCAAGGCAAATCATCTGGTAAGGCCTTCCTTCCTTATGGGCGACCAAAAAGGCGTCAACCGCCTCCATGCCGTTCACCGCGATATCGCAGGGGCCAAACCGGGTCAGGAATTTCTGCAGAAGCCTTCTTCCGATGAAATCATCCTCCGCAATCAAGATCCGCATAACGTTGTCCTTCCTTTAGTGCGGGGACATTCATTTATCCCTTGAGAACCGTGAACCTTTTCTCATCATTGATCCGGTATCCTTTTCCCAAACTACTATCATCCATTCCCACTTCAATTCATGTTGAAACCGGTTTCATCGGCTAAATCGGGAAGGGCAAATCATGCATGAAAACAGAGGGAAAGCCGGGACACCTATCGGAAAAAAACCTTGTTTTCTTCGGGGCCATCGACTATAATGAAGTTCGTGCTTTCGGGGTGTAGCTCAGTTCTGGCTAGAGTGCTTGCTTGGGGTGCAAGAGGTCGCACGTTCGAACCGTGTCACTCCGACCACAGATGATGAAGCGGGTTTCAGGGTTTCCTGAAATCCGCTTCATCATTGCTATTTGGCCTGAATCTACCTCATGTGTGCCTTGACGGTGAAAAAACATGTATGCACGGATTGGTTCCTTAGTACCCCTGACCCAGTACGGCCTTGTCCGGATCCACTTCAACCAGGGAACCTGACTGCTCGCGCTTCATCGCCTCTTCCATGATGGCAATGGTGGCTGTTGCCCCGCAACGCGTGCAGCCAACGGCCCTGCAGGCCAGGATGGCATCCAGCGTCCTGACGCCGCCGGCGGCTTTCACCCGGACTTTGCCGGAACAAGTGGCCCGCATCAGCTGCAAATCGGGGATAGTTGCTCCCGAAGGTGCATACCCTGTCGACGTCTTCACGAAATCAGCCCCTGCCGCTTCACTCAGAAGGCATGCCGTCTTTTTCTGTTCATCGCTCAAATAGGCGTTTTCAAAGATCACTTTCACCAGCACGCCCCGTTTGTGCGCCGCATTCACGACTTGACGGATATCCTCCTCAACGAATGATGGAGCACCGGAGATGAGCCGCCCTATGTTGAGCACCATGTCAAGTTCTTCGGCTCCGTCATCCATGGCGCGCTCTGCTTCGAACACCTTGACATCCGTCCGGTTCGAACCGTGTGGAAACCCGATTACCGTTGACAGCCGCACGTCGGTTCCCTTCAGGATTTCCGCCGCAATGGGCAAATCGCACGGTTTCACGCAGACGGAGGCCGTATCGTACTTCCTGGCAATTTCGCAGCCTTTCTTCACGGTTTCCGCGTCCATTTCAGGCTTCAGCAATGAATGGTCGATCATTTTTGCGATGTCTTTTGACGTTAGCATCAATCTCTCCTCCTGTTGATTAATGATGTAGTTATGTAAATCCATTCCCGTTTTCAAAAGATTGGATTTTTACCGGGACGGCTTTGTCACTCCAGCTCCATTTCCAGCAGGTTGCATTCCACTATGGGACGCGCTTCGTCAAGCGGAATCCGGAATGTCTTGATTTCATTCTTCCCGAAATCCGCCGTGAACTTTCTGCCGGGAACCGGAACGGTCAGCGTGCATTGCACGGCCTCTGCATCCGTTTCATAACAGCGGAGGATGAAACCGTCGCCATCCTCTGCCTGCTTGAACGCGGTGACCATGATGTTGCCGGCCGATATGGCCACGCCTGTGAATTCTCTCGGAGATGTCCCTTTATGGTACGTTTCCATGATCTGAACCGGAGCCATATTCAATTCATTTGCCTTTTTCACGATCCCGGCCCTCTGCCAGGTGCCCGCATGAGGGACAAGCGAATACTCGAATTTCTGGACGCCCTGGTCCATGTATTCACAAAGGTCATCCCGCTCCCCGTAGTGATCCGCGAAGATCGGGCTTCTGAC
>JANYKF010000466.1 GCA_025361665.1 Clostridiaceae bacterium | reverse complement strand
GAATGAAAAGGTGAACCTGACGGCCATCACGGACGATGAAGGCATTGCTGTGAAGCACTTTGTTGATTCACTTTCTGTGCTGCCGTTTGTGCCACAAGACTCGTCTGTCCTCGATGTGGGCACAGGTGCAGGGTTTCCGGGTATTCCTCTTGCGCTGGCGCGGCCGGATCTGTCCGTCACCCTGCTGGATTCCCTCGACAAGCGCATCCGGTTTCTGGAAGCCGTGACGGAAGCGCTGGAATTGCGGAATGTGAAATCGCAGCATGGCCGTGCGGAGGACTTCGGCCGGAAGACAGGGTGGCGGGAGCATTTTGATGTCGCCATTGCCCGGGCTGTGGCCAACCTGCCGGTCCTGATGGAATACTGCCTGCCGTTTGTGCGCGTGGGGGGCCTGTTTCTGGCCATGAAAGGGTCCGGCCTGAATGAAGAGGCAAGGGGTGCGGAGCGCGCAGTGCGGATATTGGGGGGCCGGATCGTTGAAATCCGGACATTTTTCCTGCCGGGCACCGATATGGCCCGCAGCATCGTGGTTGTCGAAAAAGAAAAGCCGACGCCAGGGGCTTATCCGCGAAAAAGCGGCAAACCGTCAAGGGAACCGATTCTGTAAGCACATCTTCGGGCAGCGGACTGCTCGGGCGTTTTCCCTTCAGTTTTTCCATGTTCTACAGACGGCGATGCTTTCAGGCCGCATGGAAGCCGCTGAAATCGATTTTCAATCAAAAGGGCAGAAACCGCTTTTTTTACTTTGGGTGTAGTATTTGCTATAATGGAAGGAATAATGGGCATTGAGCACCGAAAAAAGCGGTCAGCCCGAAGAGTTTGTCTGATGCATCCCTGACCCGGGACGAGAGGATACAGCAACATGTCGGAGCAAGGTGGAACACCCCCCCTGGAACCCATCATCCAGCGCATCATTCCTGTCGATATCGAAGCGGAAATGAAACAATCGTTCATCGATTATGCGATGAGCGTCATCGTCGATCGCGCCCTGCCGGACGTCCGGGACGGGTTGAAACCCGTTCACCGGCGCATTCTGTACTCCATGTTCACACAGGGCTTCCATCCGGACAAGGCATACCGCAAGTGTGCCGCCACCGTCGGGGATGTTCTCGGCCGCTTCCACCCGCACGGGGACATGGCGGTCTATGACAGCCTGGTCCGCATGGCACAGGACTTCTCGCTCCGCCACATGCTGGTGGACGGACACGGAAACTTCGGCTCCGTCGATGGCGATCCGGCTGCTGCCTACCGTTACACGGAATCCCGCCTTTCGAAAATCGCGATGGAAATGCTGGCAGACATCAACAAGGACACCATCTCCTTCAAGCCGAATTTCGATGAGCACGAAATCGAACCCATCGTGCTGCCTTCACGGTTTCCCAATCTTCTGGTGAACGGGTCCACGGGCATCGCGGTCGGCATGGCCACGAACATCCCGCCCCACAACCTCATCGAGACGATCAACGGGGTCATCCGCTACATCGACGACCCGGATATCACCGTCGCCGAACTGATGGAAACGATCAAGGGTCCTGACTTTCCCACCGGAGGGCTCATTCTCGGCAAACGCGGCATCCAGGAAGCGTATGAGACCGGACGCGGCCGCATTGTCGTGCGGGCCGTCACGGAAATCGAATCGCATTCCGGCAACCGTCAGCGCATCGTGGTCACGGAACTGCCCTACCAGGTCAACAAGGCGCGCCTGCTGGAAAAGATCGCGCAGCTGGTAAAGGACAAGAAACTGGAAGGCATATCCGATCTGCGTGACGAGTCGGATCGCAAAGGCATGCGCATGGTCATCGAGCTGCGCCGCGACGCCAATGCAAACGTGGTGATGAACCAGCTGTTCATCCACACCCAGCTGCAGGACGCCTTCAGCGTGAACATGCTGGCCCTCGTGCAGGACGAGGACGGCAAATACGAAGCGAAGGTCATCAGCCTCAAGGATGCCATCCGTCACTACGTGCTGCACCAGGAGGAAGTCATCCGCCGCCGGACACGGTATGAGCTGGAAAAGGCCGAGTCGCGCGCCCATATCCTGGAAGGGCTGCGCCGTGCCATCGACCTCATCGATGCAGTCATCGCCACCATCCGCGCCTCGCGTTCGGAAGCGGCCGCGAAAGAAGCGCTGATGGAGAGTTACCGTTTCTCCGAGAAACAGGCCCAGGCTATCGTGGACATGCGCCTCGGCCGGCTGTCCGGACTGGAACGGGAGAAAATCGAGGCGGAATTCCAGGAACTGCTGCTGCGCATCACGTATTTCCGCGATGTCCTTTCCCGCCCGGAACTGGTCCATTCCATCATCAAGGAGGAAATGACGGAAATCCGCAATAAATACGGGGATGCCCGCCGTTCCCAGCTGATCGTGGACGATTCTGAAATCGACATGGAAGACCTGATCAAAGATGAAGACGTGGTGGTCACCTTCACCCATTTCGGGTATATCAAGAGGACCACCATTGATGCGTTCCACAGCCAGAAGCGCGGCGGGAAGGGGATTGCGGGCCTCACCACGCGGGAAGAGGACTTCGTGGTCGACATGTTCGTCACGTCGACGCATCGATATCTCCTTTTCTTCACAAACCTGGGAAGGGTCTACAAGCTGAGGGCGTGGCAGATTCCGGAAGCTGGCCGCCAGGCGCGCGGAACGGCCATCGTGAACCTGCTGCAGCTGGAACCGGATGAGAAGATCACGGCGGTCATCAAGCTCAACGGCCGTGAACAGGGCATGTACCTGATGATGGCCACCCGGCAGGGCATGGTGAAAAAGACCCCGCTGGTGCAGTACTACAACATCCGCAAAGGCGGTCTGGCAGCCATTACCCTGAAGGAAGGCGACGAACTCATCTCGACGCGCCTGACAGACGGCGCGCACGAGATCCTGCTCATCACCCGCGCCGGCATGTCCATCCGCTTCCGGGAAAAGGATGTCCGCCCCATGGGCCGGACATCGCAGGGAGTCATCGGCGTGCGGCTCGATGACGGGGATGAGCTGGTTACCATGCTCCGGCACATGGAGGATACGACCTTGCTTGTGGTTACCCGCAACGGATTTGGAAAACGGACCGAGCTGGATGAATACAAGACGCAGACCCGCAGCGGAAAGGGAATCCTCACCTACCGGGTCACGGAGAAGACGGGACTGGTGGCCGGCGCCATGATGGTGTCCGAGGATGACGATCTGCTGCTCATCACAAGCGTGGGAACCATCATCCGCATGCATGTGAATGAAATCAGCGTCTTGTCAAGGGTCACGCAGGGCGTTACGCTCATGCGCACTTCGGAAGAAAACCGCGTGGCCTCCCTGACGCGTCTGTCTGCCGCCATCGTCAATGACATGCCGGAAGAAGCCGACGAGGAACTGGTGGGTACCGCTGACGAGGAGTCCGAAGATCCGCAGGAAGAGGGCACGGAAGCATTAAGCGAGGCGGCATTGCTGGATTCGGACGGCATCCCGGAAGAAACAGACAAACCGGACTCGACGGACGAATAGGCGTGTTCAGACGGCACCTCGGAAGGAATTGATGCGCCGGAATCGAAGGATGATTAGCCATGTTCGGGCGGCAGTCCGGCATCCGGGCAAGGCTGCGCCTGCATGGCATACAGGAGTGCCTGGTGCCATTTCCATACGGAAACGGGCTGTTTGGGAAACGAGAACCGGTGCAGGATGTCATGGTGATAGAATTCGAAACGGTTGTTGT
>JANYKF010000463.1 GCA_025361665.1 Clostridiaceae bacterium | reverse complement strand
CAGAATGAGGAGAACCGTTCCCTTTTTCACTGCCTGGCCAGGCTCGACCAGCACGCGGAGAATGGTTCCGGGCATCGGTGCGTTGATTTTCACGGCACCGGCCGCACCGCTGGCCGCCTTTTTGGCGGGAGGCGCTTTCGGGACCGGATCTGCCGCAACGGGAGCAGGCGCCGCAGCCTGTACCGGAGATGCCGCATGAACCACGGGCATCGCGGTCATGGCCGCCGGTGCGCCGGTTTCTTCCACTTCCACTTCATACGTCTTGCCATTCACGGTCACATTGAACTTCCTCATGCTTTTTCTGCCTCCATCTGTTGATTCCCGCCCTGTTCCGGCTCGTGCCGCGGTCACGGTTCCATGATCCGGGTATATGGTCTGGACTGTTCCATCCGGATGCCGGATGCATTTCGGTTCCTGTCCGATCAGAGCGGGATGTTGCCGTGTTTCTTCGCCGGGCGGGTTTCCCTTTTCCCGGAAAGCATTTCCAATGCGTTGGCCAGGCGGATCCGCGTGACAGCGGGCTCGATGACGTCATCCACATAACCACGGGCGGCTGCCACAAACGGATTGGAGAACTTGTCACGGTACTCCTCTATTTTCTGCTGGCGCGTGGCCACCGGATCCGCCGACTCGCCGATCTCCTTTTTGAAAATGATGTTGGCCGCACCGTCCGGTCCCATCACGGCGATTTCAGCAGTCGGCCACGCCAGTACCAAATCCGCGCCCAGATGCTTGCTGTTCATGGCGATGTATGCGCCGCCATAGGCCTTCCGCAAGATGACGTTGATTTTCGGCACAGTCGCCTCGGAAAAGGCGTACAGCAGTTTCGCGCCATGGCGGATGATGCCGCTGTGCTCCTGTTTCAGGCCTGGAAGATAGCCGGGCACATCCGTGAATGTGACGAGCGGGATGTTGAACGAATCGCAAAAACGGACGAACCTGGCCGCCTTGTCCGAGGAATCGACGTCCAGCACACCTGCACTCACATTGGGCTGATTGGCCACGATGCCGACGGATTTGCCGCCGATATGCGCGAATCCGACCAGGATGCTCCTGGCGAACTGACTGTGCACCTGCAGGAATACGCCGTGATCCACAACGCTCCCGATGATTGAGGTCATGTCGTACGGCTTGTTCGGATCGTCCGGGATGGCGGCATTGAGTTCCGGACACATGCGGTTTGCATCGTCGGTCTCGTCCGCCAGTTCAGGGTCGTCAAGATTGTTGTCCGGCAGGAAACCGAGCAGCAGCTTGATCTGCGCGAAGCAGTCCTCCTCGCTTGGACTCTCGAAATGAGCCACGCCGGACACGGCGTTGTGCGCGTAGGCGCCGCCGAGATTGTCAAAGGTGACATCCTCGCCGGTGACGGCCTTGATGACCTGCGGGCCGGTGATGAACATATGGCTGGTCTTGTCCACCATGAAGACGAAGTCCGTGATGGCGGGCGAATAGACCGCTCCCCCGGCGCAGGGGCCGAGAATGACGGAAATCTGGGGAATGACGCCGGATGCCAGGGTGTTCAGGTAAAAAATGTCTCCGAACCCGGCCAGCGCGTCGAGGCCTTCCTCGATGCGGGCTCCGCCGGAATCGTTGATGCTGATGAACGGGGCGCCCATCTTCATGGACATGTCCATGGCCTTCGTAATCTTGCGTGCATGCATTTCGCCCAGGGAACCGCCAATCACGGTGAAATCCTGTGAAGATGCGTATGCCAGGCGGCCATTGACCGTGCCGTACCCGGTAATGACGCCGTCGCCGTCCGTCTTTTTCCGCTGCATGTCGAATTCCGTGCTTCTCGTTTCAACAAAGGCGTCCAGTTCCACAAAACTCTCGCTGTCAAATAACATGGCCATGCGTTCCCGGGCTGTCTTTTTCCCGGACTCATGCTGCTTGGCCACCTTGGCCTCCCCGCCTCCCTGCTGCTGCAGAGACCTGCGGGCCAAGAGCGCATTGATCCTGTCCAGAGTTGCCATTCATTCCACCTCGTGATCCTTCGTTCGTTTCGCTTCCGCCACAGTATATAATAAAAAACATAAGCCTGCAATCCGTGACCGGCCGGTGACAGGCGGCCTCTTCCGTGATATGATGGATATCATCCCGAAGAGAGGCAGATTATGAGAAGGTTCCTCAACCGCATGAAAAAACCCCTGGCCTTGATTCTGGCCATTATCTTCCTGCTCACATCGGTTTCATTCATTCTGCCGGCATTCATGAAATAAGCCGGCATGCCGCCCGACACGGTCTGCATCAGGCTGCTTCAGCCCTGCAGACCGCCATCATGGCCAATGCCGCCGGTTTTCCGCGGCAAATCGTTTCAGAGCTTCAGGGGCAAGGAAAAACCGAGAAGTAGCGACGCGTTTTCTCGATGTCGTTTTCAATCTGCTTCATCAGCGCCTCACGGCTGTCGAATTTTTTCTCGCCGCGGATCCGGCTGATGAAAGACACTTCGATCGGCTGGCCGTACAAGTCTCCCCGATATCCCAGCAGATGGCTCTCGATGCTGAAACTCCCGTCATCACGCACCGTCGGGGCAAGGCCGATGCTTGTCACGCTGTCGTGCCATGTCTGCCCGGCTAAAGTTCGCGTGATGTAAACGCCAAAGGCCGGAATCACCATGTCGGGATCCGGATACAGGTTCGCGGTGGGAAAGCCTAATTCACGGCCAATCCGCTGCCCGTCGGCCACGCGGCCGGGAATCGAAAAGTGGCGTCCCAGCAGCTGGAAAACGCGTTCCATGTTCCCTTTCTGGATATAGGACCGGATCAGTGTGCTGCTGACGATTTCCGCGTTCACCTGCACAGGCGGGACAACAATGACCCGGAATCCATTGCGATCCCCCATGCGGCGAAGGAGTTCCGTATCGCCCTTGCCGAGATAGCCGAAACGATAATTGAACCCGACCACAACGAGCCGGGCATGGAGTTTTTCAAGCAGGATCCGTTCCACAAAAGATTCGGCGGACATTCTGGAAAAGGCTTCATCGAACTCTTCCAGGCACAGCCAGTCCAAATCCAGATGGGACAGGATTTCCGTTTTATGCGGCAGCGAGGTGATCAGCGGCTGGTACAAGTCCTTGCGCAGGATGTGGTCTGGATGCTTCGTGAAGGTGAAGACAGCCGGAGACAATCCACTCATGCGGCTTTCATGGATGAGCGTGTTCAGAAGCGCCATATGGCCGATGTGAAGACCGTCAAAATTACCGAGTCCCACGCCGCTCTGACCGATCAGCGTGTCCATCTGCGACACGTCAACTGTCTTCATGCAACAATCCTCCTCCGTCCGGTTGGTCTTTCTGGCATCCATCATTGCTTCTGGTGTAAAAACTCACTTTTGTGAGTTTTTATGCAGGATGTCTCTGACATCCTGCATGTTGAAGGTACATTTTGTGCCTTCAACACACCGAATCACGTCATTCGGTGTCATCCGGCGGCATTTGCCGCCGGATGCATTCATGTTCGGACCGCTCGATGATCTCGTTCTGGAGGGCGGGAC
>JANYKF010000457.1 GCA_025361665.1 Clostridiaceae bacterium | reverse complement strand
AGTGAGTTTTTACACCAGAATCAAATATGGCGAAAATATGGTGAAGCCGCATTTACATACTTGTGCGTGCCACCCTGAGGCGGTTTGGGGTTTCCTGTGTTACAATGCAGTCAAGAGGTCTTCCGCGCAATATAGGAGAATGATGGGAAACAGGATAGTCCAGGGCATCATCGCCGAATACAATCCCTTTCACAACGGCCACCTCCACCACCTTCTGGCTTCTGCCGCCGCAACGGGCGCAACCCACACCGTCTGCGTCCTGAGCGGACATTTCGTGCAGCGGGGGGAACCTTCGGTCTGCTCGAAGGCCGCAAGAACGGAGATGGCGCTCCGCTGCGGCGCGGATCTTGTCCTGGAACTGCCTGCCGCCTTTTCCTGCGCATCTGCCGAATCGTTTGCCGCCGGTGCCGTCACCACGCTCGATGCCACGGGAATCGTGGATGTGCTCTCTTTCGGCAGCGAAGCCGGTTCCCTTGCAAGTCTCGAAGCTGTCGCCGATGTGCTGGCCGATGAGCCGGAAGGCTTTCGAACGTGGCTGCGTGCCTTTCTTGACACGGGAATGTCGTTTCCGGCCGCACGCCAGGCAGCCTTGGAAAAGTGGGTGGGCCCGTCTGCCGACAGCCATGTACTTAACAATCCAAACAACATTCTCGGCATCGAGTACCTGAAGGCGCTGCGCCGGCGCCGCAGCCGCATGAAACCCCGGACGTTCGCCCGTGTGGGAAGGGGATACAATGATCCCGTCATGGAAGATGCCTTTCCCAGCGCGGCAGCCATCCGCGCAAGCCTGAACGGGGGCGGGTTCTCCGGTGATGTCGCACCCGCAGCAGGGATGCCCGAGGCGTCCTCGGCCATACTCAGGCGTGAAATGGCGGCTGGCCGCGCCCCCGTCTTCACAGACGGATTCCTCCTCATCATTCTTCACCGGCTCCGGACGGCGACAGACCGTGAACTCGCCTCGCTGCCCTGGATGGAACAGGGGCTGCACAACCGTCTTCGATCCGCCGCGGCAGACGCCTACACCTTCTCCGACATCGTGGACGCCGCCGCCACCAGCCGCTATCCGCGCACCCGCATCCAGCGCATGCTCTGCGCGCTGCTGATCGGCATGCCGGGCACGTTTCCCGGGGAACTGGCCGATGCGGGCCATGCACAATACATCCGGATCCTCGGTTTCACGGACCGGGGACGCGAATTGCTGGCCGCGATGAAACACACGGCAACCCTGCCGATCCTCGGAAAGGCCTCACAATGGGGCCTGCTCCGCAATCCGCTGGCCAAAAGGCTGCTGGAACTCGAATGCCGCGCATCGGATACCTGGGTCCTGGCCTGCCGGGATCGCGCTGACCGGCGGTCCGGACAGGAGTTTCGCCATGTCCCGCTCTATCAGCGAACCCTTCCGTGAACAGGCGCGCAATCCTCCGGAATACCCATGCTGCCCAGACAGCACACACATGCATGAAAATGCGGGTTCGCCATGTTTTCACACCCATCAGCCTATCGTCATGCGCCGCGAATTTCCGCACCGAACCGCCGGGTCAGTTCCTTGATGATGAACTTCATCTGCGTGTCGATCTGCTCGCCGGTCAGAGTGCCCTCGTCCGAGCCCAGGCGCACGCGCAGCATCAGCGACCGTTTGCCGGCCGGGACCTGCTTGCCGCGGTACTCCTCGACAAATTCCAGATCCCTCACGACAGGACCGACAAGGGCCTCGATATCCGACCATTTCACGCCCTCGTCGAGCAGCATCGACAGGTCCTGCTCCACGAGCGGGAAGAGCGGCAGGTGACGGAACACATTCGTGCGGGAAGGCATTGGTGAAAGCTTTTCCATGTTGATTTCGAAGACCACGGCCTGCGCATTCCTGATGCCGGCCGCCTTCATCGTCTTCAAGGACAGGAGCCCCACGGAGCCGATGACCTCGCCGTCCGCGGCCACGTTCAGCCAGACTTTTTTTTCAGCCCATGGCGGTTCCTGTGTCCGCTCAAAAGACAATGGCTTCATCTGGCAGTATCGGGCCATGGACCCGATGATGCCTTTCGCCTCGAAAAACAGCTTCCCCGCATCGTCTCCCGCAAGGGCGCCGGCCAGGTGCTTTTCCTGCAGGGGAAGGATTTCCTCGGGGATGGAGGGGGATATGCTTCCCGGACAGAACACCTGGGTCACCTCGAACACCTTGAACGACCCGAAGTAGCGCAGGTTCGTCACGAGTGTCTCCAGCATGCCGGGGACCAGGCTCGAGCGGAGCCGCGCATTTTCCGGAGAAGGGGGCGTGCAGATGACCAGCAGGTCTTCCAGGCGGCAGCCGGCTGCTTCATG
>JANYKF010000203.1 GCA_025361665.1 Clostridiaceae bacterium | reverse complement strand
GAAGCCGCCGCCGATGTTGATGCCCTTGTAGTCGGGTTGCTTGTTTGCAATGACATCCATTTCGGCAAATACTTTCTTCACTACGTCAAAGCTTTTCGGGAACAGCATGAAGTTCGGATTGCGCCATCCCCAGCCATTCATGCCTTCACGGCCGAATCCGGTCTTGGACGGGTCTCCGATGCCTTCGTAGTATCCGTCGGCCGTCACATTGTAGTGTGTTCCCAGAATGCCGTATTGTGTCAGGTCGTGATAGGTCTTGTCAAGCAGCAGCTTCTGGAAGAACATCAGTGCGCGTTCGGGATTCTTCGAGGAAACCGGGATTCCGTATCCATTCTGAGTTGCATGCGCCGGTACGGCAACACCATTGGCAACCGCGTAAGGGATGAATCCGACTTTCCAGTCCGGATGAGCGCCAAGGACAATATCCGTGTCCTTGCCGAATTTGTTCGGGTTCTGGCCGGCCATGACGACAACAGCCTTGCCGTTGGGGAAGGACGTCGGATCGTTCTTGGCGGACAGCGCGCTGCGGGACCAGAATCCCTTGTCTGCCCAGGTTTTGAACATCTTCATGTCCGCGATGAAATCAGCAGAACCCCAATAGGTTCGCAGGGTGGAAGGCTTGCCGTAATCGGAGCCCAACCCGTACAGTGTGCCGTTTGCCCAGCTGTACTTGTAATCGAGGACGCCGGAGGCGCTGAAGGATGAGCTGAAATTGCCGGCATTGACCGTTTCATTGGTCAGCACCTGGCCGGGATCGTTCTTCTTCACGCCTTCGAGATAAGCTTCCACATTCGCAAGGGAATCAGGCGCGGGCAGGCTGTATTTTTCCTGAAGGTCCTGGCGATATTGGAAGCCGTTGCTGATGTATTCTTTCCATGTGGCAGGAATCGTGTAGATTTTGCCGCCGATTTTAACTTGGTTGAACACGTCCTGCGGTACGAATGCCCATACGTCAGGAGCATATTTCGGCAGCAGATCATCCAGGGCAAGGAACGCGCCATTTCGGGCAAGTTTCTGGTAATCAAGCCATCCAGCCGTGTAAATCAAGTCCACAGGCTGTCCGGTGGAAAGGAGAAGGTTATACTTGGTTATGAAATCCGTCCATGTTGTGAAGTTGAACTTGACTGTGCAGTTGAGGTCGACTTTTGTCATTTCATTCACTTTGTCTTGAATGATCTGCAAATCCTTGGGTCCGTCCCCTACCATGAAAAACTCAAGGTCCACGGGTTTGAGGGCTTCGGGCGTAGCAGTGGGCTCAGGGGTTGCAACCGGGGTCGCAGTGGCTGCCGCTGTGGTTTCCGCCGGCGCGGGTGTGGCGGTGGCGGCGACCGAGGCGGCAGGCGCAGAGGTGGCTGCCGGAGCGGCAGTGCCGCAGCCAGCGAACGAGGCGGTGAACATAACGATGAGGGTCACACACAACAAGGTCTTGAACAGGATTCTTCTCATATGGCTTTCCTCCTTATGCTGGATATGTTTAACCGGGCATTCCCGGTATCAACCGTTTGTTGCCGCCGTCAGCCTTTTACGGCGCCGATCGTGATGCCTGCCACAAAGTATCGCTGGATGAACGGATAAAACAGCAGGACTGGCCCTGTGGCAATGATGGTCATGGCCAGTTTGATGGATTCGGAGGGCGGATTGGTGACGATTGTGACACCTGATGACAGCATGTAATTCAAAGCCTCGTAACTGCTCAGCATATTGTAAAGATAGAACTGAAGCTCGTATTTTCTGGGGGTCGTAATGAACATGGCCGTCAGAAACCAGTCATTCCAGTAGTTGAGGGCCAGAAAAAGCCCCACGGTGGCTAGTCCGGGTTTCACAATCGGCAGAACAATGCTCCAGTATGTGCGGAAACTGCCTGCTCCGTCTATCTTGGCCGACTCGACCACTTCGTCCGGAAGGGCCGAGGTGATGAAGGTTCTCATCAGGATGATAAGGAATGGCGCCATCAAGCCGGGATAACACAGGGCAATGTAGGAATCCTTCAGTTTCAGGATGCCGGATACCATCATGTACCAGGGAACCAGGCCTCCTCCGAAAATCGTTGTGAAATAAATCAGGAAGGATATGCGGTTACGGTATTTGAAATCCTTTCGCGAAAGCACATAACCGGCCATGGACATGAAAAACAGCCCCAGTGACGTTCCGATCAGCGTATTCAGCGTAGTGACCGTATAGGCCTGGGCTACTGTCTGCGGGAACATGAAAATAGTCTTGTAGGCTTCAAGTGAAAAAACTTTGGGTAAAAAATGGTACCCGTCCACTGCAATGGAGGCATTATCCGTGAGTGACCCCACAATGATCAACCAAAACGGCAGCACGCACAATATGGTGGTAATGAGGATGACAGTGTATGCGAAGATGTTGAACAGGATGACCGCCGATCCCTTGTTTCTTGCCTGCATAGAATCCTCCACGGTGATTGAAAGCTTAGTGCCGCGCGCAAGACAACGCTGACGAGTCTGGTCTGTGTTGGAAGGTGTTGCGGCACTTAGCTTTCAACACCGTCCACGTTGGGATTGGCTTAGTGCCGCGCGCAAGACAACGCTGATAAGGTGATTTTTAGCTTGGCGGCTGTTGACACGGCGCACGGACTTGAGCGAAGCGGGGCCCGTGATGCGGTGTTTACAGCCGCCTGCTGAAAACACCGCTGATCAGAATAGCGCATACTCCGGATTCTTCCGCTTCACGAGGAAGTTGACGACCATGATCAGGATAAAGCCGAAAACGGACTGATACAATCCGGCAGCACTTCCGATGCCAATGTCAAAGTTGCTTACGAGGGATCTGTATACATACGTATCGATAATATCCGTACTGATGTACAGATTCCCGTTGTTGCCGACCAATTGGTAAAACAGATCAAACTGACCTTTCATGATGTTCCCAAGGGCAAACAGGATCAGGATGATGAAGGTCGGGATGATGAGCGGGATGGTGATGTGGCGGATTTGCTGGAAAACATTCGCGCCGTCCAGTTCGGCGGCCTCGTAATACTCTTCGCTGATGCCGAGGATGCTGGCCAGGTAGATGACTGTGCCGTATCCTATCCATTTCCACATGAAAAAGCCCGGAATCAGCGCGTACCAGAGATTGGGATCATTGAAGACATCCAATGGATCCGCGCCGATACCCCTCAGGGTCGTGTTGATGAACCCAATCTCGTAATTGAACAGGTTGTACACAAGAACGCCCATGATGACGTAAGAGACGAAATACGGAAGAAACATCAGTGTTTGCGTTATCTTGCGGAACAGGTTCCCGATGAGCCGGCTCAGGAGAATCGCAGAGAAAACCTGCAGGAAATTGCCGGCGAATATGAAAATGGTATTGTACAATATCGTATTCTTCGTGATTTGCAGAAGGATATTGGACTTCCAAAGAAATTCAAAGTTTTTCAAGCCGATGA
The DNA here is from genome assembly GCA_025361665.1 of Clostridiaceae bacterium. Lineage (GTDB taxonomy): Bacteria > Bacillota > Clostridia > DSM-8532 > DSM-8532 > JAEWSN01. The sequence goes on along the minus strand of JANYKF010000203.1, from coordinate 14,841 downwards.
AAGGGCTGTGAAAAATGCCCCCCCGAATGTCATATTTTGCAAATGCAAAGTAAATGCCGGCCATCGGCAGGTAGTTGTTGATGATGAAGAAAATGAAAGTGGGTACCAGCATGATGAAAAGGACACGGTTCTTCTTCAGTTCATGGAGGAAACCGGTCTTGGCAAGCATTCACGCACCTCCGCGATCATGATCGGTTCCAATACCGCTTCATTGTCCGACAAGCGCATTTTGGAAGCGATCCCAAAACGTCTGTAATGAATATGTCGGAATACGGCAATCATGTATACTCAAACATCCTGTTGTTGGTGAAATTATACAAGATTTTTGGATTCCACTTTTAAAGCACGACTATACTTTTCATGCATTCCTGCCAAAACCAAGGCATCACCGTCATCAGAATGCTGCTTCGATCTGTTTACCCTTTTCATTGAATTGCTAACGGAAATTTTTCCGATATTCGTTCGGCGTGACGCCGTTCGACTGCTTGAACGCCTTGTAAAAATAGGTGCTGTTCGCAAACCCGACCTGTTCGGAAATTTCGTTTATGGGGCAATCCGTTACCAGAAGCAGTTCCCGGGCCTTTCGCATCCGCATCAGGATGATGTCTTCCAATACGGTGTGCAGGGTGTGCTGCTTGTACAGCCGACTCACGTGCGGCGTGGACAGATTGAGGGAGCCGGCGATGCTGTCCACGGAGAGGGATGGGTTTCCATATTCCCTGCTGATCATTTCCTGTATTTTGCCAATGAGCGCCGTTTGCTTCTCATTCTTCCGCTCTTCCAGCCAGACCGCCACGGCATCGAACAGCAGGTGAAACTGGGTGACGACTTCATCCAGCGTTTCCGCTTCCTGCAGCATGATCTGCGGCAGTCCGGCACCATCATCCCCATTGTGCGCACCGTTTTTGTAAATCAGGTGAATGGCTTCGTTCAAGGTGAACGCCAGATGGGAAATGGTCATGGAACAAGCCATGGCCGGATATCCCTCCGTCCCGGCGAGGATGGCAAAACAGGCTTCCTTCGCCTCTTCCGTCTTTCCGGCCAGCAGCAGATCAATCATCGACTTTTCCCGGTTCAGGGGATAGACATACTGCCGGTCCCTCAACTGCAGAATGGCTTTCGCATCGAGGATGCATCCGCGTCCGGCAAACATGCGATGCAGCGTTGCTTCCTGCAGCGGGGGAATCAACTTCGACAAATGCTCGAGTTTCTCTGCCGGGTGGGTGGAAAAGGCTGAGGACAGGGAAATATGGAAGTGATGCCCTATTTCATCCCGCGTTTTCTCCAGCTGGGTCCGCAGCAGGGTTTCGGCAGTACCGGCAGTACCGGAAGCACCGGAAGCACCGGAAGCACCGGCAGCACCGGAAGCACCGGCAGTACCGGCAGCACCGGAAGTCGACGGCAGCCATTCAATCACCAGCAGGATCATGTCTGCACCAAGATCGACCGTTTCCGTTTTCCCACAGGCGCCGAGGAGTTCTGCCGCCACATTTCCGATGGCGAACCGGTACAGGTTGCGATCGTCCACATCATTCTGACCGGCAAAGGAGCGATAATCGTCAATGCGGAGCAGGACCGCGGCAACCGGCGCGTCAAGCCCGATGGCGATTCCGCAGTCCAGCACCCGTCTTTCGAGGTCGCTGCGGGTGCCGATCGTGCGGCCAAGCGCCAGATCGCGCAGGAGTTCCTGACGCATGGCTCCGGCATTCTTGCGTTTTTCCCTTTCCAGTGTTTCCAGGCTGTTCATCATGCGGCCGATGGGTCGCGACAATCGCCCGGACACCAAAAAAGACACGCAAATGCCCAGCAGCAGAATGGACAGGGAAACCAGTATCGTGATGGCGCGCATCTGATCAATCTTGTCGAAAATCGTCTTCCAGGGAATGATCCGCACATATCGCCACCCCAGCGGATCCGGCTTCGTGAAGGCAATCAGCGACTTCACACCGTCAATCTCCCCGATGAAATAGTCCGGACTGTTTCCAATGGCCAGAATACGCTGGATGTAAGGTTGCCGCGACAAATCAGTGAGCATCGGGAAGCGCAGATCATGGGAGACGACACGGCCGGTTCCATCGATGATGAAGGTTTCTCCGCTTCTGCCATCCGTATCGTCATGGATAATCCCCTGAATCCATTCCGCGGAAATATTGATGGCCACTGCGCCATTGAGCTTTTCCCCGGTAAGCAGGTCATACATGAGGAAAGTATAGTAGTGCTTTTCTATGCCGTTGTCATCGACATAACGACGTGGTATCGGAATATACGGGCTGTAATCATGAAAATGGTCGATCATCCGGATGACTTCCAGATCGGTGAATCCCTCGTCTTTGTTCTGGATGGTACCCATGCTTCCACCCTCGACATAGAGGGTACCGGTCTTGCTGTTGTAGACGTAAATGGAATCGATGGATGGTATGGAGAAACGGTAGTTCAACAGTTGCCGCAAGGCTGGCCCCAGATCGTAAATATCGGGTTCGGCGTAATAAATCAGCTTGGCGATGCTCACATCCTGGAAAATCTGGCTGGATACCGTTCTCGCCGAATTGGCCAGCCCAAGCACCTCATGGTTGACCTGCTGCAGGCTTTTCATATTGGCCTTATAGATCTGGTTGGATGCTTCCTGCTCAAAATTGATGTATAGAATGGTTGACACAACCAGAATAGTTGTCACCACACTCAAGGTCAGTGACAAAAAAATGGGAAGATACATTTTCCTTCTGGCTTGAATTCCCGGCACCTTCATCTTGAACTCCGCCTCTGTCCCTGTTGTCAGGAAATTCTCCGCCGGCACGGGATGATCGCCATGAAGGCATCCTTGGCCTGACCATCCACGGAACGGTATTTTGAGTATATGGCAAAAGCCACTTCCCCGTCAATCAGGGAGTGATCCGGTGTGTTGCCAGCGAGTGACATGGCGGCGGATGATCTTGTCATCCGGTGTCAGGCACCCGATGAGCAGAGGCGAGGAAGGATCATGCAGCTTGAGATTGGCCTTTAAACGGGCTTCTCCATGATTTGCGTAACAATAGACGCACCGGTGGGCACAGGAATGGTAGGCTCCGATGTCCACGGATGGCTGGCATCCGCAGGATTTCCGCTGGTTCCGATCCTTTCCCTTCGACAGGATGCCGGTCAGCGACGGATCGATGCAATGCCCGGGGCGGATGCCGAATCGTGACAGATCCTGCACCTCCGCACAGGCTTCCACGGTCATGCAGAATCGGGCTGCCGTTTCTGAGAGAAAAGGCGCCAGTTCCGCTGCAGATTCCGGTCCTGCCGTCAAAATATCCGCATTAGCCAATGCTTTCGCTCCGGAAGGATAAACGTCCACAAAACTGATGACGCACCGATGCGTAAATCCTGCCAGTGCTTCCGCCAACTCCCTGAAGTTCTCCCGATGTGCCTGAACAGGCCAATCCGGATGCAGCAGGATCGGATCGTACCGCCATATCATCCGCTGAGGTCCAACCCGGCGCGATAGGGCTCGGAATGTTTCCACTGATTCTTCCCGGCTCGGAACGCCTGGTTCAAGACATCTTCCATAACCGGTGATCGTGTATTGAAAACCGTAATCATAGCCCTGAAGCAAATCCAACCGGGACAAAAATGGGGCGGGGTTCTTTGTCCAGAACACCAGGAAGTCCACTGCATCCGGATTGAGCGGAATATGGGAGACCTGGTGAAAGCACACTGGATTCCTCACCAGCACGGAGCCATCCCGAAGGCGGTTGAAAAACCAATCCCCGTAAAAAGCGGGAATATCGGTCCGGCGGCTTGCGCTGATGATCATGGTCCACTGACCCCCTTTACGAAAACACATGTTCGTTTTATACTATAACAAAGCAGTCGATTTTCTGCCAGGGGGATGTCTGATGAATGCCCGATGAATGTCCGATGAAAGGGGGGAGGAACCCGATGGTCCGCGAACGCACGGTCTTCCACGTCGACGTCAACTCCGCCTATCTCTCATGGGAAGCTGTCTGGCGCCTGCAGCACGGATCCACGCTGGATTTGCGCACCATCCCCTCCGTCGTGGGCGGGGATGCGGAAAGCCGGCACGGCATTGTACTCACCAAATCCATCCCCGCCAAAAAATTCGGCATCCAAACAGGGGAAGTTTTGTGGCAGGCCCGCCAGAAATGCCCGAACCTGGTGGTAGTGCCGCCCAACTACAGCCTCTATATGATGTGCCATCAAGCCCTGCTGGACCTGCTGCATGATTTTTCACCGAATGTGCAGGTGTTTTCCATCGACGAGGCCTTCATCGAGTACACCGGCTCTGAAAGTGTCCAGGGAGATGCCGTGGCTGCCGCTTACCGGCTTAAGGACCGGATCCGGAACGAACTGGGCTTCACCGTCAACGTGGGGGTTGGGCCGAACAAGCTGTTGGCCAAGATGGCCGGCGAGTTTTCTAAGCCGGACAAGGTGCATACCTGCTGGCCGGAGGAAATCGCATCGAAGATGTGGCCCCTGCCGGTCGGTGAACTGTTTGGCGTAGGGCGCGCCACAACGCCGAAACTGCAGCGCCTGAACATCATGACCATCGGGGATCTGGCCAATGCGCCCGATGAAATGCTGGCCCGCCATCTGAAAAGTTATGGCGCGCTGCTGAAGGCTTCCGCACAAGGACAGGAATTCTCCGACGTCGGTCCCGATTTCCGGCCGCCCATGAAAGGCATCGGCAATTCATCCACCATTCCCTTCGACTGCGATACCCTGCAGGAAGCGAAACTGGTTCTGCTGTCCCTTACGGAGATGGTCTGCATGCGCCTGAGGCAGACCGGCCTCTGTGCGCGGCTGGTATCGGTATCCATCCGAAACAGCAGCATGAACGGCCGCGGCCACCAGCACAGGATGGATGCCGCAACGGACAATACCTTCCGGATTTACGAGACAGCCTGCCGGCTGTTCGGGGAAATGTGGCAGGGGCCATCTGAAAAAATCCGCAATTTCGGTGTCCGCGTATCTGATTTGAGTCTTGCAGACTTCATGCAGATGTCCATCCTGCAACCCTACGATGAACGGAAAAAACGTTTGGACGACACATTGGATCGCATCCGCTTCCGATATGGAACCCAGTCGGTACAACGGGCCGCTTTCCTTGCATCCGGCATCGCTCCCGTGATGGGCGGCGTGCCGGAGGAGAATTTCCCTGTCATGAGCAATATCGTGTGATTCCGCCAATATGCCGCCAGTAGCAATATCGTGTGATTATTTCTGATACCAGGCCATCAGCCTGTCCAGATACTTGGATTTCATCTGTTTGCTGGCCAATGCCTGCTTTATCGGCGGCAGTTTCAAAATGACACCCAGAATGGCGGCCATGGTCCTGTGGCTGAGATAGGCCTGGTTGTCGAAAACCAGGTTTTGCAGCCTTCCGTTGTCGATGGCCATCAAAACGGCCCGATGGGAAGAGTTGACCGGCGTAATCACTTTCTGTTCCCGGGTCTTGAGCTTCAGGGCTCCGGACGGGCAAGTGCGGATGCAGACGGCACACCCCAGGCAGACCCGTTCGTCAATCTTCGCCTTTTTCCGGACCGGCCTGGCCGGGTCATTGGCCGAAACCAGTGCAAGCGCTTCGACCGGACAGACATTGACGCATTTTCCACATCCGCTGCATGCCTCTTCTTTCACAACCGGCAGAAAATTCGTGGTATTGATGGAGTTTGTGAAACCGAACCTGCGCGCCGCCACCAGGGCTTCACAGCAGCATCCGCAGCAGTTGCAGATGAAACTCACTTCATTTCGCACATTTTCCCCGAATTGCACAAGATTGCTCTCATACGCCTGCTCCAGCAGTTTCATGCCCTCGGTTTCATCCACCCCCCGAGCGATTCCATGCTTGATAAGGGAGGCAGCCGCCCCGCCGAACGTCATGCAGATATCCATGGGCGCATCGCAGGCGGTGCCGAGATGCTGCTTCTTGTGCCGGCAATAGCACATGCTGATGCTCATGTGGGACGCTGTCTTGATGACCTGGCTCGCCCGTTCGTAATCCATCACCTGCATGGCCAATTCGCCGGGTCCGGAAGCAGCCGGGGTGGCTGAAGACAAGGTGCCCGCTGACAAAGCGGCTGCAGCAAGGGCGGCCTCGTTCACAAAAGCCCGCCCAAGGTTGGTCTCCGGGTTGACAAAGAGTTCCCTGATGAAATCCTCTTCCACGGTGATATACTGGTAAAACAACTCCGACAGCAATTTCTGATCCACATCGGTGCGGACCCGCATCATGGAAAACTCGAAGAATCCGGCCATGGGCGGCGGCATCATGTACATGGCAGTTCCATCGGGCTCTTCCATGTCCAGAAGTAATGCCCGTGACGAAAGATCATGCAGGATTTCCAACGTCTCATGGGCATCTTTTCGCCAGACCTTCTCCGCGGCCGTTGCCCTGAAGGGCTTCACAGGCAGCTGCGACATGAGGGCAGCCTCTTTTTCATTCATGAGCACACCCAAAATCCGGAACAGCAGTTCGGTCGGCGGCGCTCCTTGCGGAAACAGGTTGATGCGGTCGGAAAGCCTTTCGAATCCGGACTTCAGGTTGTGGTGCGCCATAGGTTCCTCCTTGCCGTCAGGCCCATATGCCGGTGGATTTCGCTGGTTTATTGGAATAAAAGGATCAATCTGAGTATTTCGCCGGTTTATTGAAACAACAGGGTCATCATCGCAGTTTCCGGAACCGGGACCTGCGCATGACGCTCCCCGACAACAAGCGTGGCTTCCGTAGCCGGACCGGGATTGACGAGGACTACAACATAGCCGCCGTCCGGATTCCGGAACGCAACCTGCCGAATCCCCTGCAGATCGCAGGTTGAAGACAACCGGACAGCTCCGCGCCGCACATGTTTGCTGAAGTGGCCGAGAGCCCAGAACTGGCACCCGTAGATCACTTTGCTCGTTCCCGAATGAACCTGCAGCAACCCGCCGCCATCCTGTTTACCGTGTTGGAAGAAGGGCCCGATATGCGGCTTTCCTGTTTCATCGAGGGCGATGTTCCAGCAGAAGATGCTTCGCGACCAGTTCCGCATCATGTCCACATACATCGCGCCATTTTCGCAAATGGCTTCCGGCGTAGGTGAAAAGCCGCTCCCCTGCTCCGTCATATGCGCATCGATTTCCGGATGGGCCTCGTGCAGCATCGACATCGATTCCGCCGGCCCCTCGTACGGATGGAACGCGATACCCTTCACAACCGCCTTCAGGGCGGGATCATCCAGCATCCATCTGGCACGCCGCCACATCAGATAGTTGTGGTCCATGATCCAGAGCTCTGTGTCCTCCAGTCCGTTTTGCTTCAGGCGCGGCAGCAATTCGTCCCGCAGAAAGGCCATCTCCATTTCCGGATGCCAATAGCAGGCAGGCATCAGGCTGAGCTGGTCCGTCTCGCTTTCGTTCTGGGCGGTCAGCGCATGGATCCGGATGCCTTCCGCATGGTAGGCAAGCAGGTAGCGCAGATAGTATTCGGCATACGCGCCCAGGTATTTCTGGCGCATCCAGCCGCCGGTCATGAGCCCTCCCGTTTTCATCCACCCCGGAGGACTCCAGGGGGAGGAAAGCAGGAACAGGTCCGGATTGATGGCCAGCGCTTCCTGGATGATGGGAATCATGCATTCCCGATCCGGCTCGATGGTAAAATGCTTCATCTCCACATCGTCCGGCACATCATCATAACTGTAGGGATAACGGCCGAAATCACACTGGCCCACCGTGAGCCTGCCGACATTGAAGCCCATGCCCTCCGAATTGGAAAACAAGCGCTTCATCACAATGGACCGCTCATTCGTGTCCAACCCGTCCAGCAGGTAGCAGGATGCATCCGTGAACGCGCCTCCGAACCCGAGTACCGACTGGCATGCCTGAGCCGGGTTTATATGGATGACAGGCAGCTTCTGCACTTTTGACGGCCCGCCATACTTGTAGTCCCGGGGCCAGGTGTCCTTTGTTCCGGTGAAGATGCCGGTTTGAGATTCCTGATGAAACCCGTTCCGATCCGTGCAAATGACCCTGATTTCAGTTTCTTTCCGCATGATTCCGCCTCCCCTACGATGATTTAGCCCCAGACTCGGATGATATTGGCCACATATGGGCAACAACCGGATTAACCCGGTGCCGGGAAAGCATCCACCACACATGGGCAACAACCGGTTTTGCCGACTGCCTGTCAACAACTCTACCAACTCTATCATATCGTGCTTGAGATGCAAAGCAACAGGATTCAAAGGAGCAAAGGATTCCCGCACAGGATTTCAGGATTACACGACAGGATTTCACAACAGGATTTCAACAGGATTTCAGGTGTCGGGATTCAAATAATGGTTGCTTTTTTCCCTGTTCTGTATTATCATTCTTTATGCGCCTTTGAAATTGTGCCTTCAGGCATGAGGACCGGCGTGGCAAGCTTGTGCCGTACAAGCTGTCCGTAATTGAAATGAGCGCCCATCGCTCAACTGGATAGAGCATCTGACTACGGATCAGAAGGTTGGGGATTCGAACTCTCCTGGGCGCGCCACTGAAAACCGCTAACTGCAAGGGTTAGCGGTTTTTTTGTTGTGAAATATCCGGAGAACTGGTCTTGCGAAGCAGCTGGTGTCCTGAACGATATCCGTGTCACAACGCCAGAACCATCATCGCATCCACATCCGCATCCGCATCCACATCCACACCCACATCCACATCCGCATCCGCATCCACATCCACATCCGCATCCGCATCCGCATCCGCATCCGCATCCGCATCCACATCCACATCCACATCCACACCCACACCCACACGCCAACATTTGTTTCCACTCCACTGGTACACTAAAATGCCGGTACGATTTTGCCGATTTTTTCGTTCCTATGATTGTGGATATCCATCTCCTCAAGATGCTTCAAAGCGGCCCCGGGCCCATCCGGCAAACAGTCGATGATTTTCAGGACCCGCAATATGATTGCTTCCATCCCCCGCTGGCTTCCATCATGAATCTTGACGGCAATCCCAATTTGCGCGTCCGGTATTCCCACGCAAAAAACACCCTCCGCTCCTGTCTTGGCAATCAAGCCACCCTTGAAAGCCTCTGACAGAATGAAATCGAACCTGCCGGAGCCGGCAATCACAAAAGGATGGTTTGACATGACCCGAACCACTTTTCTGCATGCCTCCTGGTATTGTCCATCCTCGAAATTCGCTGTCGCAAGCCGTTCATATGCCATTGCCATCTTCATCGCGGACATTCCGTGAACCGGCACGCCACACCCGTCGCAGGCCATCAGGATACTTCGCGTTTCCGAGCCGCAAAAAATCGCGACGACATCCCTCAAATACTGCTGCAATGGGTGTTCCGGTTTATAATAGGTTGCCTTGTCCCATCCCATCAGATTGCAGATGGCGAGCATGGCCATGTGCTTCCCGCTGCAATTGTTGTACACCGGACTTCGCGCCATGCCTGTGGAAATCATCTCAAGCATCCTATCCTTGTCCAACGGATAGGAACTGTCACACTTCAATTCCTCGGGGTCCAGCCCGAACTTCGTCATCACCCTTTCCGCAATCCCGACGTGGATTCTTTCCCCGCTGTGCGAACTGCATAGCAGTGCAACTTCCTCATCGTCCAGATCGTATATGACGTCCACGGACTTCAGAAGGGCAGCGGCTGCCTGCAAAGGCTTGGCTGCGGAGCGCAGATAGGTGACGTTTTCAGGATTCCCCCTGGAGAATACCAATTCGTTATGATGGTCAACAACAGCCACATCCCCATAATGCACTGCCTCGACTACATTCCCCCTGATTACGTGAACCAATGCTTCAGGCATATGAAATTCTCCTCCTCCAACATGTATAAAAGGAACAAGTGAAATCAAGAACACCGGCTATTCCAATCATACTACAAAACCATCCCCGGCACATAACGCAGTCCGGTTCGGACGATCTTGCTGGGTCTGAACGATCTTGCTGGTTTCGGACTGATCTTGCTGGGTCCGGACGATCTTGCAGGTTTCGGATTGATTCCCTCTTGTAAAGAACATACGTTCGTGATAATATGATGGAGAGAATCACCCTAGGTTCTCCCGTGCGTATATCCGGTAAGCCCTCGTTTCGTGACAAGGGAGGTGCGACAATATGACGAAATACATTCTGGATCATGCTTCCGGTCGAGATTGCGTCATCATATACGAAGGAAAAAACGGGATTACCCGGCGAATTGTTCATATCCTGTCTGTCGATGGAAAGCGCATTTGCGGACTGGAAGACAATCAGCTGAAAACATTCAGAAGGGATCACATCCTGGCGGCAACATGGTTCAGCCAGTATGTGGAAACCGCTCCGAAGAAAAATTTTCCCCCGAAAAACACCAGCAGCACGCCAAGAAGGGCCATGATCATCCGATAGGGCTTTTCCCTGATGAACTTGCGGGTTTTGCCGACGACAATGGAGACCAGCCCATACCAAATGACATCAGCGGCAATATGACCGAGAAAATAAACAGCACCACCAAAATATAAAAATGATTGATACGACTGCATGATAAATCCAAGGCCGATCACGGCCCACCACAGAAGGAAATATGGATTGGCTGCCGAAATGAAGATTCCGGCCATGAACATGCTTCCTTTTTTCACCTCGCCGCTACCCATGCTGACGGCGACTCGGTTCTTTGCGGCATTGAGGATCATGTCAAGACCCAATACTGCATTGTCATGGAAGAACATGACATGGTGATCGCCATGAACAGCGGGGTTGCAGACATGCAGGCCATTCTGGACCTTGTTTGGAAGCACCTCATTCCGGCAGCGCACGCAGTACCGCTTCCGGCACCACTTTTGGCACCGTACTCGGGTGGAAAAGTGAAAAACCAGCTTCCTACAGAGGCTGCTGCTCTCGAGGCTAGATGCAAATCTCTACAGTATGCGCCTCCCGCCCTTGCCGTCTCTCCCGTAGAAGCCGTCACCCTTTTCGACGGATGGAACGGCAAAAACTGGACCCTTTCAGAAAACGCATTCTTGACCAGGGCCGTCGGCTTCTCTTCGGCTGGACATCGATCTTTCTTTATCCTGGAGGACGAGCGGGGGAAACACAGGATTCCATTCGGATGGGGTGTGTGGGAGGTATCGGAAAGTACCCTGAAAAGGCAGCCGGGCTGCAAACGCCGCAAGTTTCCCAGCTTTGCTTCCGCCAACTGGAAAGCTCCCGATTGCATCCTGCTGACGTGCCGGTTCCCGGAGACACCGGACTGGTACATGATTGAACTCATACAGACATCCGACACGGATTTGGAAATGAGTATCACGATAAACGTAAGCTTCGGACCGGGCAAGATCCCGACAGTTGCCGGAAAGATTGCAACCTCGTAAATACCTCGTTCTTGGATCGAAAAGGAGAAGGATATGGAGATCCCCGGGATGAAGGAAATTGCCATGTGCGGGCTGGACTGCAGGAATTGCGGCTGGCGGATCCGGGTCGGCTGTCCGGGATGCAAGGCCGCCATGGGACACATGTCGTATGGAAATTGTGCTGTCGCGTTGTGCTGCATTGACAAGGAAATCGATCATTGCGGATTATGCGCTGAATTTCCCTGCGAATTGCTGAATCGCTTCGCATTCGACAAGGAACATGGCGATCCGGAAGGAACCCGGATCGCCACCTTGCGAAAAATGATGGTGCTGTGAACGACTCGCCATTTCGGAACTTGTCTCAACGGAACCTGTCTCAACGACGATGGTGCATAACACCCTCAATATGACTCCCTGCAGGGAATCCCGAGATTCAGCGCTTCAAGGCCGTCACCACGCACGGTCAGTGTCACGTGCCCGACCTCGCCGGTCGACTGCACAACCACGAGCAGTCTCCCATGGAAGGCCTTGCGGTTCACGGTTCCGTATGGTTCATGACTGGCCGGGTCGCCGTTTTCCAATCCAATGATTCGACCCGGTCCTTCCACGCTGCAATGTAGATCCTGATTCGCGTCATAAGCATGAACGCCATTTTCATCCACTATCGCCAGCTCCGCGTGGACAAGGTCCATCCCGTCCGCCTGCAGGAAAGGAGCATCCAGGTTCGCCCGAATCCCGAAGGCGGGACCCGAGGTCCGCATGAGCCCCGTGCAGACCGTCTTGCCTTCCTGTCTGCCGTATACCTGCAAAATGCCTGGCCGATATGCAACATCCCATTTCACAAGATGATCCGGGAAATCGGACAAATTCCTGACTCCGACAGGCACCCCATCCTGAATCAACTCCAGTTCAGGACAGTTCGTGTGGCAGACAACCGTGAGGATCTCGCCTTCACGACCGGGCCAATTCCAGGAGGGGACTTCTCCCCATCCACGAAACGGTTTTTTCCCGGCTTCCCGGTCCGGCGGCAAAACGGCCAGCCATGCCATCGGTTCCTCTGTCCACAGACTTTTCCGGAAGAAGAACGATGGTTTCCGAAACCCAGCCGCATCAAGATAACCGGCTTGTGAATTGCGCACGGGCCAACCGCGCGCCTCTCCCAGAAAATCGATGCCGGTCCATAGAAATTGCCCGAAGATATACGGGTTGTCCCGTACGGCTGTCCAGGCGTCCCATGACTGACCATTTTCACTCCCATATATCACGCGCCCGGGATAATCCCTGTGATCAGCCTGATAATGCCGTTCCAGGTAGTTGTATCCGACAACATCCAGCACATCCGCGTATCCGGTCCGGTTTGATATGGTCACGTCCGCCAATGCCGCCGTGACAGGCCTTGTCGTATCCAGAGAACGTACAATTACAGCCATTTTTCCAGCCACGACTCCCAGGCGATCGGAATGAGGATGACCCGGTTTGTAACGATCCCCCAGAACAGGATGGGTATACGGATCATTCGGATAGTCGATTTCATTGCCAATGCTCCAGAAAATGATGGATGGATGGTTTCGATCGCGCAGCACCATGTCTTTCAGATCCCGCTCCCACCACTCCGCAAAGTGATCGGCATACCCTTGCCGGCTTGGGATTCCCTGGTTGTGGCCGGATACCCATTTGTTCTTCGGCAATTCCCATTCATCAAAGGCTTCATCCATTGTCAGGAATCCCATCGTGTCGCAAAGATCGAGAAGCCCCGGGTCAGGAGGATTGTGGCTGAAGCGGATGGCATCGCACCCGGACTCTTTCAGCAGCCTGAGCCGGCGTGCCCATACTTTCAAGGGAACGGCCGCTCCGAAACACCCGGCATCATGATGGATGCAGACGCCTTTCATTTTGCGGGACACACCGTTGAGGGAGAATCCCCTGTCGGGATGAAATGCGAAGAATCGGATGCCGAACGTCGTAACCCGTTCGTCCAGCAATGTGCCCGCATCATGGACCCTGCCGCAAGAGACCGGCACGGGTATCCGGAGCAGGTCACCGTTTCCAGCCATATCACCGGAGCCTGCCACAGGACGATCCATCGGCATCGAAACCGGTATGCCGTTCACCCAGGCGATCGGTCCGGTGTCAGGAATAGAAGCAGGTTCGAAAGAATCGGCCGGCTCCTTCCGCAATTCCGTCCGCAATTCCGTCCGCAAACGGTAAAGTGTCGGTGATTCCGGTGACCACAGTTGCGGATCCACCATGACAAGAGTCTGGGCAAATACCGCTTCTGTTCCAGCTTCCAGAAGTCGCCGGCTTTCAGAACGCAGCCGTTCCGCACCGCAGGAATCCAGCACACGGCTTGTCAGCACGACACGCACACTGCTCGAACCTTCGTTCAGTACAGTCGTCTCCACCCGAATCTCCGCCTCTGAATCCGACACCCTGGGGGTCTGCGCGAAAATGCCGTTTTCCTTCACGTGCACGGCATTCGAACCCGTCAGCCATACATTCCGGAAAATGCCGGAACCCGTATACCAACGGGATTCGGAAAACTCAGAGTGGTCAACATGGACAGCCAGCAGCTGATCAGTCTGTCCGGGGAGAAGGCAGTCCGTCAAGTCATAGGAAAAGCTGCTGTACCCGTATGGACGGTGACCAAGCAGCATGCCGTTGCACCAGACCGTGCTGTGGTTGTATACGCCATCAAACCGAATCCGGACACGCCCGCCTTCAGCAAGGTCAGCGGCATCCACCATGAAATGCTTCCGGTACCAGCCGATTCCTCCGGGAAGATAGGCTGTGGCACTGGTCCGCGACGAATCGAATGAACCTTCAATGCTCCAGTCGTGAGGAAGATCCAGCACACGCCAGCTGGAATCATCGAAAGACGGTTGCGAAGCGTCATCGGCATTTCCCGGCTGCCTGGATTCCCAGGGAGAATTATCCATATCAATCCAAAATTTCCATCTGCTGTTAAATGGTATGGTTTGTGCAAGCCGAATCATTTTCATACCGCCTTCCCATATGCCGCCTTCCCATATGCCGCCATACAGTTTACCGCCATGGCAGACACCGCTATGCCAGACACCGCCATGCCAAATATTGCCATGCTGCAGTCTGGCGAATTCCGTGACTGAAATCGATTTCACATCAATATCATGCCACAGGAATGCAAGGATGGAAATCGACATGCCTCACAATTACATGGATTATCTTATCGGATCATCGCTGATTCATTGACGATTCCGGAGAAATCCTGTGTCAATACTCGAAAAACGAGTCTCTACACCAGATTCGCGGACGAATCGGTCATCAGCGTTTGCCTCTTGATCAGATTGTGAATCTTGTCGGATGGGTCGATGAGGTGGCTCAGTGACTGGTCGTGATTCAGGGTCTCAATCAGGTAGGCCATGAATTTGGACATGTTCTGGGTGCACCTGATTATTATGATATTAACTATTCAACAGGTGGACAATATGATGGAACAGGTAACTGGGATCTCATGGCAGGTGGTTCATGGAATAATGGTGGAAAAACACCA
>JANYKF010000201.1 GCA_025361665.1 Clostridiaceae bacterium | reverse complement strand
CTCCAGGCTGGGAACTGCGTTTCGCCGTGTTCGCCGATGATGTAGCCATGAATGTTCTTGAGGTCGACCCCGATTTTCTCACCCAGCGCGAAACGGAAGCGCGCGCTGTCCAGAACGGTTCCGGAACCGAAAACACGACCGGCCGGAAGGCCGGACCACTTCTGGATCATGTAGGTCTGCACATCGACGGGATTCGCCACCACGAGGATGACCCCGCCGTTATAATGCTTCATGATGTTGGCCGTGATGTCTTTCGCGATGGACATGTTTTTCTTTGCCAGATCGATGCGGGTTTCTCCCGGCTTGCGGTTCAAGCCCGCTGTGATGATGATGACATCGCAATCCGCGATATCCGAGAAATCGCCGGAGTAGACGGCCATCTGGCCGACAAAACACAAGCCGTGGCTGATGTCCATGGCCTCTCCGTACGCTTTCTCCTTGTTGACGTCGATGAGGACGATTTCACCGGCGATCTGGTTGAGCGCCATGGCGAACGCGACGGAGGATCCTACGAACCCTGCGCCGATGATGGCGACCTTTGTTTTACCTCTGCTCATGTTGTCTCCTTGTACTGTTGCATTCTGTTGCGGATGATTGTGATTTTTTTCCCATGCTATCATTATATCATGACGAATTGGCGTGAGAAAGAGAATTTCTCGAGCCATACCCCGCATTTTTAGGGAAATAACACGAATAACGCATGAACAGGCGAGGGAAGCTCACTTGTCCTGGAAACCTTTGCGGCGGGAGTGCGGCGTCGGCGGGATGACGGTTCCTGCCATTCCGGCGAAGCGGTAGCCCCCGGCGAGGTTGTACACGTTGAAGCCCTTTGCCGTCAGGATGCGGCTGGCGATGTAGCCGCGCAGGCCAATCTGGCAGAAAAGATATACGGGTTTGGTCTTGTCGAGTTCCTTGTACCGGACGCGGAGATCATCCAGCGGGATGTTGTAAGCCCCGCCGAGGGTGCCATCGGCAAACTCTTCAATTGTACGGACATCGAGAAAGTTCACAGCCTTGCGGTCGAGAGTGGTCACTTCATTCCAGTAGAATGGTTTCCAAGCCCCTTCCAGAATGTTCGTCGCCGTGTATCCGGCCATGTTGACCGGGTCCTTGGCCGAGCCGAATGGCGGGGCATAGGCAAGTTCGAGGTCCGTGAGATCCGACACGGCCATGCCGGCTCGAATGGCGGTAGCCAGAACATCCATGCGCTTGTCCACCCCTTCACGTCCTGTGATTTGGGCGCCCAGGATCCTTCCGGTCTCCGGAGCGAACAGCAGTTTGATCGTCATGAAGGTGGCACCGGGATAGTAGCCGGCATGGCTGCCGCTGAACGTATAGGACTTGAGATAGGGGATAAGGTTGTCCCTCAGCGTCTTCTCATTGCTTCCGGTAACGGCGACCGTCATGTCGAAAGCCTTGAGGATGGCCGTTCCCTGCACGCCTCCATATTTGCTGTTCCCGCCATTGACATTGTCGGCTGCAATACGGCCCTGGCGGTTCGCAGGGGAAGCGAGCGGAACGAATACCTTGCGCCCGGTCGTGAAATCCGTGACTTCCACGGCGTCGCCCACGGCGAAGATGGCGGGATCGCTGGTGCGCATCGTTTCATCGACCGCGATGCAGCCACGGGTTCCGAGCATGAGCCCGGCCTCCCTGGCAAGGCTGCTTTCCGGGCGGACACCGACCGCCATGATGACCATGTCCGCATCAATGTGGCCGCCGTTGCTCAGCTGTACGCGGTACCTGGCTGCGGAGCCTCCATCGCCGAGTGCAGTGACGCCGATGTTCAGATACAGGCCCACTCCCTTGGAAACAAGATGGCGGTGGATTTCACCGGCCATATCGGCATCAAGCGGTTGAATGACATGATCCGTCAGCTCGACGATGGAAACGTCGACTCCTGCCGCATGCAGGTTTTCAGCCATCTCGATGCCGATGTATCCTGCTCCGACCACGACGGCACCCTTCGGGTGCTCTTTTTTCACGAAATTCTTGATACGGAACGTATCCGGTATGTTCCTGAGCGTGAAAACCGCCTCCGAGTTCACACCCTCGATCGGCGGGAGGATGGGGGCGGAACCCGGTGAGAGAATCAGGCTGTCATAAGTCTCCTCATACTCGCGTCTTTCCTGGATGCTCCGTACGGTGACGGTCTTTTTTCCCCTGTTGATGGCGGTGACTTCGGAGAGGATGCGCACATCCACGTTGAACCTGCCGTTGAATGATTTGGGGGTCTGCAGGGTCAGCGCATCCTCGTCCGTGATGACGTCCCCGATGAAGTATGGAAGGCCGCAGTTGGCGAACGAGATGAATTCGCCCCGTTCGAACAGGATGATATCCGCGTCCTCATCCAGGCGGCGAAGCCTCGCCGCCGCGGTGGCTCCGCCGGCCACACCGCCCACAATCAATACCTTCTTGCCCATGGCTCCTCCTCCTCGACATTGGCCGGATGTTTTCGTTCTTCCAGTTGTAGGGTGATTACCCGGTGGTGGGTGAATGGCACACTGAAACCCCTATGAACGTGCCAGTGACTTCAGGTTGATCTTGCCCCGCTGCAGTTCGAGCACGCCATTGCGCTCACACTCCTTCAGCAGTCTGGAAACCACTTCGCGTGCTGTTCCGAGCTCCGAGGCGATGGATTCGTGCGTGGCGTACAAGGGATATGTGCCACCGCCGGTTTTAGAGATGAGAAGGTCCATGAGCCGTTCATTGGTGCGCTTGAACGTGATGTTTTCCACCAGGCCCAGCACCGTGTAGAATTTCGCGGCAATGGCGGCAAACACGAACTGCCTGACAGGTTCACACGTCTGAAACAGGTGCCGGAACGGTTCCAGCGGCACCACCACCATGAGCGTATCGTGCTCGGTGATGGCGGAAACCGGGTAAGGGACCTCACTCGATCCAAGCAGGCAGGCGGCGGTCAGTACGCAGGTTTCTCCGCGTCCAATCCGGTAAAGGGTAATCTCGCGTCCTTCGTCGGACAGTTTGTATATGCGGACAAGGCCTTTCACCAGAAGTGAAATTCCACTGCATTTGAGGTTTTCATTCATGATGATCGTTCCAGCCGGGATGACGCTGTATCGGCACAAACCCAGAAGTATTTCCTGATCGGGGGAGGATAGCACGCTGATGAACGGAAATGCTTGCTCGAGATCCTTCAGAACGGCTTCTGTCGTCATGGCAGCTCCTTCGTGCTTCAGCACCTGCCTCATGCAGGTCCTGCAATGCAAAAACCGGTGCGATAACTTCATTATATACATTGATGATTCTCGTGTAAAAAGTCGAAATCGACTATTTCCACCAGAATTATACATTCCATTCCGAAGATGCTGCAAATGCCGCTGAAACCATAACAGGAAAAGGGAGCCGGTTGCCCGACTCCCTGTCCAATAACCGCTCGACGCCGCCGCTTACAGGACCATCTTGCGGAAATCATCCTTCGGCCGGAACCCGATCGTCTTGCCCGAAGCCTGCCCTCCCTTGAAGGCAATGACCGTGGGTATGTTCATGATGCCGTATTTCTTGGCCAGTTCCGGTTCCTCGTCCACATTGACCTTGACCACTTTCGCCTTGCCGTCCAATTCCAGGGCCAGTTCTTCCAGCGCGGGGGAAAGCATGCGGCACGGGCCGCACCAAGGGGCCCAGAAATCCACGAGAACGGGTACGGCTGCCTGAAGAACTTCCTTTTCAAACGTTAACTTTGTTACTGCATTTGCCATTTTCCTACCTCCATTGGCCCGTGGATGGATGCCGACAGACCGATGCTTCTTTTTCCCCATTGTACCACGTCTTAAAACACCGGTTGGTGACGATGTCACCGGGATGTGCTATACTTTCTTGCGGGTGCCCGTGAAAAGTGCGGGCAGCATTAGGAGGAAAAGGGATGTTCGGAAAAGGGATGCTTTTGCTGGCGGCAGTCATGCTGTCGCTGACTGTCATGGCAGGATGCGGGGCTGCGGGAACCGCTTCGGAACAGGATGTGAAGGATGCCGTCGCGACCGGCGTCTTCCAGCTGCAGCTTCCGGTCAGAGGGGATCCGATTGCGATCATGAAGACTTCGCTGGGGGACATGTACATCCGGCTTCTTCCCACGGAGGCGCCGAAAGCGGTGGAGAATTTCGTCACGCATGCAAAGAACGGCTACTATGACGGCCTTATCTTCCACCGCGTCATCAAGGATTTCATGATTCAGGGAGGAGATCCCAAGGGTGATGGAACCGGCGGGGAGAGTATTTGGGGTGCTCCGTTCGAAGACGAGTTCACCGCAAGGGCCTTTAATTTCCGGGGCTCCCTCAGCATGGCCAATGCGGGAGCGAATACCAATGGCAGCCAGTTTTTCATCGTGCAGGCAGATGAAAAGACGTTGGGCAAGGAAGAAATCGATC
>JANYKF010000347.1 GCA_025361665.1 Clostridiaceae bacterium | reverse complement strand
CGTGATCTGCTTGTCCTTCTCGATTTGGAGGATGACGGAACGAAGCATCCGGATGGCATCCTTGCGGAGCTTGTCCCTTTCCTTCATGGCGTCCTTCACATCGCGCTGGAGCTGTTCCTTGAGGGACATGACGTCACCCCTTACTTTGTCTTCCTTTTCCTCGCGGCTTCGGACTTCTTTTTGCGCTTGACGCTGGGCTTCACATAATGCTCTCTCTTCCGGACCTCGGCGAGAACACCAGACTTCGCGCACTGCCTTTTGAAACGGCGGAGCGCACTGTCAAGGGTTTCGTTTTCCTTGACTCTTACTTCAGACACATTCATCCCTCCCCTCTGTGCAAACGTACAGCTGTGCCGGGGGATTTATCCAATGAGTTTACCGATGATAAATACCATATAACAGCACACCCGTTATTATATCGCCCGGCGGGTTGCGAGTCAAGTTGATATTCTGAGCCTTTCCCCGCAAGGGTTTCACCACCGGCCACGCTGAAAGGCTACGCTGAAAGGCCACGCTGAAAGGCCACGCAGAATGGCCACGCAGAAAAGCCACGCAGAAAGGCTACAGGAGTTTCGGGCCGAGTTTCCTTCCGCCCAGCACATGGTAATGCAGGTGCATCACGGTCTGACCGGCACCTTCCCCGATGTTGGAGATGACCCTGTACCCTTTCCCCGCAATCCCGGTGCGTTCCGCCACCTCCCGGATGGCGGCGTGCAGGGGCATGACAAGCGGCAAGGTTTCCGCAGAAAGCGCCTGGATGCTGTCCACGTGTTTCTTGGGAACGATCAGGACATGAACCGGTGCGGCCGGGTGAATATCATGGAATGCGAGGATTTCATCGGTTTCCAGCACCCTGTCGGCCGGAATTTCACCGGAGATGATTTTACAGAAAATGCAATCCATGTCACAGCTCCTTCCGGGAAAAACCCATCGTTCAAATACCTTTTCAGCCCCTGGCACCGAGCATTTCCCGAATCGCCTTCAAAGCGGCATCTAGCGCCGCGGGGATGGCGGATGTGTCCTTGCCCCCCGCCTGGGCCATGTCGGGCCGACCGCCGCCGCCGCCGCCGCAGGCCGCCGCCGCCACGCGGATGACGTTGCCGGAATGGACACCCGCTTTCACCGCGTCCGGCGTGGCCGCGGCAATCAGGTTCACCTTGTCTTCCTTTGCCGAGGCCAGGATCAGCACGCCGGATCCCATCTTGTTCCGCAGCGTGTCGGATGCGGTGCGCAAGGCGTTCATATCCATGCCGTCCAGGATTCCGGACACGATTCTAAATCCTGCAATCATCTGCGCACTGTCGAGCAGGCTGTCCATTCCGGTTCCGGCCAGTTTCTGCGTGGCCTGCTCAATGGCACGCTTCAAAGCCTTGATTTCATCCGACATGGCATCGATTTTACGGACAAGATCTTCCGGCTGTGTTTTCGCGGCATCGGCAGCCGACTGGAGCACCTGCTCAGCCTGTTCGCAATGTCGGATCGCCGACGGACCGGTCAGTCCCTCGATGCGCCTGACTCCGGCAGCGACGCCGTTTTCGCCGAGAATCTTCACGAGGCCCGCTTCTCCCGTGGCCGAAAGATGCGTGCCCCCGCACAATTCGCGGCTGTAGTCCCCGATGGAGACCACACGGACCCAGCTTCCGTACTTTTCGCCGAAAAGTGCCATGGCACCCGTTTTCCGTGCCTCGTCCACACGCATTTCCCTGATGATCACCGGCAGGTTTTCCATCACCGTGCGATTGACTTCGTCTGAAACCTCCTGCATCTGCTCCGGCGTGATGGCGGAAAAATGAGTGAAGTCGAAACGAAACCGTTCCGGATTGACCAACGAACCGGCCTGATTCACATGGTCGCCCAGAACAATCCTGAGTGCCCGGTGCAGCAGATGCGTGGCGGTGTGGTTCCGTGCGGTGGCCTTGCGCCTCGTTTCGTCAATGACCGCGGTTACAAGCTCACCCGTCATGATGCCGCCTGAAAGAACCTTGCCGATGTGCAGCGTTTTTCCGTCGGCCGTTTTGCGGCAATCGGCCACTTCCATGCGGAAATGGGCGTTTGAAAGGAACCCGGTGTCACCGGCCTGTCCGCCGCTTTCGGCGTAGAACGGCGTGGAATCCAGCACCAGCGAGACGGCATCGTCCTGCTGGGCTTCTTCCGTGAGGGCATCTTCCGCGACGATCCACAGGACTTTCGCCTCGCAGGCCACCTCTTCATATCCGACGAACCGAGTCGACACGGATTTGTCGGTACCTGCAAAAAGATCCTTTTCCCAGGCGGAACCTTCACGGCTTCTGTGTGCTTCCCGCGCCTTGTCCTTCTGCTTTTTCATTTCGGCATGAAAACCGGCTTCATCGATTTGGAGGCCATTCTCGACGGCAATCTCACGCGTGAGGTCAAGAGGGAAACCGTATGTGTCATGCAGGCGGAATACCTTTTCCCCTTCGAGCACATGACCTCCCGCCGCCTGAACCTCCTGGATGAATCCATCGAGGATGCTGATTCCCTGATCCACGGACAAATGGAATTTTTCCTCCTCCATCGTGACGACTTTCAGAATGTAGTCCCGCTTTCCGATCAGGTCCGGATAGGCACCTCCAAAGCATCCAATCATCGTCTCCACGACCTCGGACATGAACAGGCGCCGGACCCCAAGAAGACGGCCATGGCGCGCAGCCCGCCGAAGCAGGCGGCGAAGCACGTTGGCG
>JANYKF010000317.1 GCA_025361665.1 Clostridiaceae bacterium | reverse complement strand
ATCACTTCATACTCGGGTTCCAGGGTCATGCATGGGCGAGTAATCTTTCCCCTTGTATTCCATCCATTGTCCATCGATAAACCCGACACTGCCCTGCTTCACTTCCAGAACGATATATCCATACGCCGGATGCACGATGATGAAGTCTGCTTCCCGAGAAAGTGTTTCATCCATCAGCGTCTCACGATTCCACACGATCTGGAAAATGCCATGAATATAAAACCGTGTACTCTGCCGGCAACCTTGCCGCCGTCGTATATACGGCACGCTCTCCTTCATTTTTGTTATCCATGGGATCAAGATGCGGAATGAGGGTTGCCATAGGTCCTGCCCTCCGATGAAATGAACCGACCTCACGACTTCACACTGACTTCATGATACCACATCTGGCTGTTTCAGAAATCAATTGACTGTGCCATAATGGGAAATGAATACAATAGATGCACGAATTACAATCATAAGCAGAAATTGTGATAATGTAGGTGAAATAAATATAGCGAATTCACAGATTTCAAACTGAAGCTCTAATTGTGAAAACGAAGGTGAAATAAATACAGCAAACGCACAGAATTCAAACTGAAGCAGAAATTGTGAAAACGAAGGTGGCACCTTATGAGGAAACTCTTCACGAGCAGCTTCTCGCCAAATGACCGCCTGATGATGGTTCGACAATGTGCCGAACGCATGCTGGCTGGCCAATCCTTTCTATACCTCACCCCATCACGCGAATCCATGTTCGAAGTGAGATCCCAACTGATGGAAGTGGCTGGCAGTCTCTTCAACGGCCATGTCTGGGGATTCGATGACCTTGTCAAGGCCATTCTGAAAGGTCACTATCGTCGTGAGGATGTAATAGGCCGTCATGAAATCAGCGTGCTTGTCCAGTCTGTCCTAAGGAAAATGCCAGTTCCCCATCCGTATGATGAGGTTCTGGAAAAGCCCGGATTCATAAAAGGAGTATGCAAGGCAATTGCCGACTTGAAACGCGCGGGAGTTACTGTAAGCAATTTAATGGAAAAGGTGCAGGCAATTGTTGACCTGGACCGTGCAAGAGTTCCGGAAAGCAGCTTGAAAGAGATGGTTCCGACCCTGCCGGACTCCCTTCATGATGGCGACTCGGCAAAAGAAAAACTCGAATTTCTTGCAAACGTGTTTTCCGCCTATCAAATGCGCATGGAGGAAGGCGGATGGCTGGATACCGAAGATCTGCCCCTGCTGGCACTAGACCACATTTCTACTGCGGAATGCCTGAGCAGGAACACTTTGCTTGTCATTGACGGATTCCAGCGTCTGGATGCCTCACGGCATAAGCTTTTGAAGAGCATCACCGAAGCCTGGCCAAATATGGACATGATGGCCAATGTCCCTTATTGGGATCCCCATCTGCCTGATAAAGCCATGGGGGTGAAAATTCCCTTCGCAGACCCACAACGGCCGGATGTGATCCGAGATGGCATACTTGCTGATCTGATCGGACTTGGTTTCGAGCATTCCGAACCGACAGCTGTCATGAGCGTATCGTCGACAGTCAGAAGTGAATCGAAAGCTGTCTTGAATGAATCGAAGACACACATAAGCGAAACGACGGCACCCATGAGCAACCCAATAGCACCTTCACTCAAATCGTTGTATCAAGCATTCACACCAACTTCTTTCACACAGACTACTTTTTCACCAACAATTTCGTCCATGGTCGGTCATCCTTGCCGCGATCACGAACTTCGGGAAACAGCTCGATCCATCATGCATCTGATTTCTGAACATGGTGTGGCGCCACAGCAAATCGCGATATTCTGTCCTGATGCTGAATCATACAGGCACCAATTGAACGAAGTTTTTGCGGAAATGGGCATTCCGCTTGATTCTCCTCACCCTGTCCCACTGCATGGCATACCGCTGGTGCGTGACCTCATGGCGCTGCTGCTCCTTCGGATGGATGACCAATACGGTGCATCCATGAAGAATCTGGTCGCATCAAAATACCTTGTTCCACTCCCTTTGCTCCAAACCATGGGATACGAGACAGACAAACTGCGGCAGGCAGCAATGCAATGCGACGCGCTGGCGAATCCGGAACAATGGGACAACCGTTTCATCGCAGAACTGAAAAAGATGGGCCTCTTCCAGTCAAATATTCAAGAGTGGCTTGATTCCCTGCACTCATTTCATCCGGAAAAAACAGATGATCCGTCATCAGCCGTTCACATACTGCTGGAGCAGTTGGAACGATATGATCCGGAATCACATATCTCGAACATGGCCAAACAAGGAATTCTGTCAGCCGAATTGTTGCTGCGTGACATGAAGGCTTTGGCCACCTTCCATGTGTTCCTTGCGAAAACGGCCTCGATCTGGGAACGCCTGATTGACAGGGACTTCAATGACTATGGAAGTCCTGCTGCAATCCAAGGTGATGACCCGGTGACAAAGGCATCAGCAGATGTAATGCCATATGGTGGTGGCACAGATTGGTACCCGCGAATGGTGCGAGACCTGCAGACCCTGCTCGAAGCGACCGATATCGGCTACATTTCCACAGACCATGCAGGCGTCAGATATCTGTCTCCAGAAATGGCTGGCGGACAGTCCTATCATACGGTGTATCTTCCGGGTATGAATGAAGGCGTCTTTCCAAGGCCTGTTTCACCTCCAATCCTCTTCACTGAACGCGAAACAGCCCTATTACGCCGATGCGGAATCCCCTTGCCCGATCCGGAAATGGAGCGCCTGCATGGACAAGTCCTGTTTCGGGCGGTCCTGGCCACGGCAAGGAATGGCCTGCACCTGTCCTGGTGCACCGCCACCGAGGATGGCGCACTGATGAACACATCCCCATTTGTGGATGATGTCGCAGACCGCATTTCTGCGGAACTGCTTCCGGTTCTCCGTCCAAAACCCATATCCATGCGGAATCGGGTTGCTGCCATGCCATGGGTGCGGACTGGTTACCCGCTGATTGCCGTGGCCATGGAAATGGAACGAGAGTACAGCCCCTATCGAGGAGCTTTCGACGGACTGTTGAAAAATCCGCTGCTTGCCCAACAGGAGACGGATTTCAGTTTCTCCCCCTCACAGCTGAACAGTTATGCCTACTGCCCATTCACCTATTTCACCGAACGCGTGCTGGGGTTGACAAAAGAGGATGATGAGCCTCTGAACGCCATGAACATCGGAACATTTTATCATGACGTTCTGCGTGCCTATCACGACCGCACGGACAATGCTTCAGCAAGTGCTTCAGACAATGCGTCATCAAACACTTCCTCAAACAGTTCATACAAAACAACATTTAATACTATATCCAAGGCTTCATCGAATTCTTCATATATTGCTTCATCAGCCACTTCAGGCATCCCTTTGGGAAATCCTGCAGAAAAGTTTGACAGTCAAAGACTGGAATCGATCTTCGAAGAACTTGTGGAAAAGCTTGATTTTTCCCAATTGCCCCCCATAACCGCTGTGTTTCGCAAATCGGCACTATTGAAAACACTCACCCGGTTCCTGCAACTCGATGCAGCCAATCTGTCCCGATTCCGGGAGGCCACAGGCAACCGGCTGATCCCGATTCTATTGGAACAACCATTTGAAATGTCTTTTGGCGCGGATATCAGGTTGAAAGGATTTGTTGATAGAGTCGACTTGGAAGTAGATGTGCACCATCGGTTCACTGGTCGATATATCCTGTACGACTACAAGAAAAAGGGTCTGAAGGAATTGAAAGATATCGTGATGGGAGATGATTTCCAGCTCCCCTTGTATCGGACCGCACTGCAGTCCATGCTGAAGGAAAGGTTTGGGTTGAAAAAGCCGGAATGTCTTGCATTGCTCTATTTCAGCATAGAAAAGCTGGAGTGGAAAGGCATAATCCGGTCCGATGTGAAAACAGCGCTATTTGAACCGAAAAAACGTCCCCAGGTTCTTTCGGAAGAGAATATGGATGTGCTGCTGGAATGGGTGGAAGATGAGGCCGGCGGGGTCGTTTCACGTATAAGGGACGGAGATTTTCGCCTTCCCCTGACTTGCCCGGCAAAGGTAAGGCAGTATGATTGCCAATATACGGCGATTTGCAGGCATGACGAGGTTCGCATGGCACGCAAGTCCGGCATGACGGCGAAGCTTGACGAGGTTCGCATGGCATGCAAGTCCGGCATGATGGCGAAGCTTGACGAGGTTCGCATGGCACGCAAGTCCGGCATGATGGCGAAATTGGAGGGGCAATGATAAATACGGAAGCCCTCGCGGAACAATTCGGCGTGAATGACGAACAGGCTCTGGCACTTGATTTCAGGGAAAATACGGCTTTGCGGGCCAGTGCCGGTTCCGGAAAGACCCGTGTTCTCACAGCGCGGTTTGTACGCATCCTCCTGGAAGAAACGGATGCGGATCTGGATGCTATCGTGGCCATCACCTTCACACGGAAAGCAGCAACGGTAATGAAGGACCGCATCCACCACGAACTTGCCGTCCGGCTGAAAAAACCGCAATACGCAAATGACCGCCGTTTGACAGATTTCCGGCTTCGCATGTCGGATGCACGAATCGATACGATTCATGGCTTTCTAGGCAAACTGATCCGACAATATTTTCAGGTATTGGGCATAGACCCCGGATTCACCATTTTGGAGGAAGTCGACACCAAAGTCCTGCTACTGCGGTTTGCTGACGCCTCTATCCGAGCGATTTTTGATGACGCATCACAGAAAGAACGTCTAAATTCCTTAATGACGATATATGGGGCGGAAATCGCCGAGATATCCTTGCGGGATGCGGTCATCTACTTGTATCAAGGCATGCGGGGCGCAGGAGATACTGTAGAGGCTGTAAAAGCCCGACATTCGCAACATGAATCACAGATAGAAGCCCCAGGAATCAGCGCGCTCGAACATATTGGACTTGACCTGCTGGAGCAGCTTGACAACCGATTTCGAGCGTACAAGGACAGGGAGAATGTACTTGATTTTTCCGATCTGGAACTTCTGGCCTGTGACCTGTTGGAGAGACCGGAGAGTTGCCGTTCCATCCGGGATTCCTTCCGTCACCTCATGATGGACGAATTTCAGGATGTGAATCCGCTGCAGATGCGCATTGTCAACCTGCTCATCCGGGATGGGCAAGGGGCCATTCCTCCAGGACGCCTGTTCATCGTCGGAGACAGCAAACAGTCCATCTATGGCTTTCGCGGTGCGGATTATCGGGTATTTGGAGAGGCAATCGAACTCATCGCCAAGCAGGGATCCGCACGACAGCTTTCGAAATGCTACCGCTGCACGGACGCCATCATCGATACGGTCAACCATGTGTTCAGCCAGTTGATGAATGCATATGAGCCTTTGTCCCTGCCACGCGAAAAAAGCGGGCGTCCGGTTGAATTGATCACTTGGACAGCTGATGACAGAAAAATCCTGAAACCGTCCAACAGATGGGCTTCCTACAAAGAGCTGATTCCAGATGGAAATCCTGAAGATGCTGATGCAGTCTTGCGCGCACCCTATCGTGAGGCAGTCGATACAAACCGCTTGGTACTGCAAGGGAATGTCATCGCGGGAAGAATGGCCGCTCTGAACGCAGAAGGCATC
>JANYKF010000278.1 GCA_025361665.1 Clostridiaceae bacterium | reverse complement strand
GAAAGCCTTGACCACGGATGCGGCAATCTCCGGATGCATGAATTCGCAGTGTTGTTCCGACTCCATATCCACCATGCCCTGATCGGAAATGTTAAGGAAGGCAAGCACGCGGCAGACGGAAGCATCCATCACCCTTTCCTTGAAGTACAGAAAATCCCGCCATCCGACCGTACCCGCGTCAACCGTGGTGGTACAGCCTTCCTTCAGCAGATGGTCATCCGCATTGACGCACGGAAGCCCCTCATAAGGGAACATGGGGTATACATGGGTGTGGATGTCGATGATTCCCGGTATGACATAGTTCCCTTTGGCGTCAACCACCATGTCCGCGAGTTCCTGGTCCATACCCGCCGACACGAAGGCAACATGTCCGTCCTTGACCGCAACATCCATCTTCCCGTTTCTCTTGTTGGCAGGATCCATCACATGACCGTTCCTGATCATCAGGTCATACAATTTATCGCTTCCCATCCTGAAACTCCTCCAATGCCCTATTCCGTTTTCATTGCGTTTCCTTGCCAGATATTGGTTATCGGATTCCTGCCATCTGCCCACGGCAGTCATACGGTAAATCCCCCGTCTATCGTTCATTATATACATCGCATGAAGCTGCGTACATGATGACAACAAGACAAGGGGTGCAAACATGATTCTGGTGTAAAAACTCACTTTTGTGAGTTTTTATGCAGGATGTCTCAGCCCTAACCACGGAGATAGTTCACGACGACCTCCTTGAGCGGGAATCCAGCAAAATCCGCACCGACGACGAGGTACTTGTTCTTGTAGCTTTTCATGTCTCCCTCCTTGCATAATGCAGCCGCATTACGCTTCCCTTTCGATATATGCAGGTTCAATGGAATGCCGGCAGGCGTTATGGGGCGTTGTGAGCGCATATCGCATGCCGATTTCGGAAAATGCAGGCAAGGATGGCTTTCGCAAACCTTGCATGTCCTTGGCTTCGCCAGGATGACGAGGGTATTTCGGGTTTTCCCGATTGTCATACATGTTGATTTCCAGTGATCCATGCGGTCCGACTTTTTTTGTTGTGCGCTGCCGGCACGTCCGGGGTCAGCCAGGCAGGCAGCGGATCATCCGCAAAAGGGTTGACCGAAACAGCCCTCAGCCCTGCCTTGCGGAAAACGGCAGGAAGGCTCTCATAGGGCAATGTATCCCGGAATCCCCGTGTTTTCCCTTCGAACCGGATATCCGCTGCTGTCCCGCCATGGCCGACGGCCCCGGTGTGAATGCCGAACCGGCCGCTCATTAGCGCTGTGCGAGACGGCAGGCAAGGCGCGTCCGAGTAGAAATAATTGTCGAACCGGACGCCCTGCCGAATGATGCGGTCAAGATTCGGAGAGGTGTTCCTCGGTTAGCCGTAACACCCGAGATGATCTGGACGCAGTGTGTCAAGATCAAGAAAAAGGATCCTCATGATGGTTCATCCCTTGCGAGTACATTGCCGCAATTTCCCGCAATCCTGGCACGGCATGGGCGAAAAACCGCTTATAGGCTTGACATTGCAGATTGAGTATCGGCAGTCCGTCCCTGAATGGTTCCCTGGAACGACGGCATCCCCCATGACAAAGCGTTTTCCAGGGACAGCCGGCACAGGACGGGTCTACAGGCAGTGATGTCGAGATGAACCGCTCCGCATTCGGGGATGCGCGCATTTCAACGAAGCCGTCCATCAGGATGTTTCCCACCTTCCATTCATCCAGCACATAGAAATCGCAAGGGTAGACACTTCCATCCGCCTCCACAACAAACTGGCAGGTGCAGCGGCCGGACATGCCGCAGGATTCCGGGGGAGCGCCCAGCATCATGCCGGCCAGGTTGTCGAACCAGCGGATGCTGATGGGATTCCCAAGCAAGGCATCCTTGTGCCATAGATCAAACAAAGAGATCAGGAAGGAGCCGTACCGCTCCGGTGAAAGGGAATGTGCCTGTTTGAACGGTTCTTCCCCAAACGGGTCCAGGCATGGGATGAACTGCAGGAAGTCGAATCGTTCCCGGCGGAAAAAGCGGTATATCTTGTTGGCGTGACGGGCAGACCAGCCAGTCACCACTGACAGGATATTGAATTCAGCTCCAGCTGCCTTCAAGTGCGAAATACCCGTCATCACCCGGTCGAAGGATCCGCGCCCCGTTGCATCCATCCGGTTCGCATCGTGAATTTCCCGCGGCCCATCCAGCGAGACGCCGGTTAAAAAATGATGCATGGCGAGGAATCGGGCCCATTCCGCATCAATCGCCATTCCGTTGGTCTGGATGGCATTATGGATTTGCACGCCCTTTGCATTGTATTTCCGCTGCATATCCACCAATCGTCGATAGAAGCCCAACCCGGCCAATGTGGGCTCTCCGCCCTGGAATGCGAAGGTGCAGTGTCCATCGGCAAACGAAAGTGCGCGCTGAACAAGTGTTTCCAGAACACCGTCGTCCATGATGCCATGGGAGGCAGTGGTTCGCTTGTCTGCGACATCATGATAGAAGCAGTAGCGGCAGTTCAGGTTGCACAGGCTGGAGGCCGGTTTGACGAGTAGACTCAAAGACGGCATGGGGCCTCCTTTACATGCGGACGGACGCCCTTCGCTTGGGTTCAATCAACAAAGAAATGTCCAGCATCACTCATATCTCAATTCATCATGCATCCAGCATCAATTTATCATTCATCCAGCATCAATCCAGGCTCTTCCGGAATCTCAGGATGGCCAGGCTCAAAATCACCAGGGTAAATCCGCCCAGCATCAAGGTGTTTTTCCACAGAAACTGCATCCCCACACCCTTCAGAACAATGCCGCGCAGAATCTCAAGAAAATAGGTGAGTGGGATTGCATATCCGATCGCTGCAATGAACGGGGGCATCGCCTCCCGCGGGAAAATGAACCCGGAAAGAAGGATACTGGGCAGGAGGACGAACACCATGGCCATCATCGCCTGCAGCTGCGTCCTGGCGAAGGTGGAAATGAGCATGCCCATGGCCAGTGAACACAGGACAAACAGAAAACCGATGGACAGCAGGAGGGGCAGGCTGCCCGCCACAGGAATCCCGAACCAGAACATGCAGATGGACAAGGCGAAAAGGAAACCCAAATAGCCGATGGCGACATAAGGGATCAGCTTGCCCATGATCAGTTCAAATGAGCGGATGGGCGTCACGATCAGCTGCTCAATCGTGCTCCGTTCCTTCTCGCGCACCAGGGCAAAGGCCGTCAGCATCAGGGTGATGTTCTGAAGGATGAGTCCGATAAGTGCGGGGATCGTGAACCGGACACTTTGCATCTCCGGGTTGAACCAGATCTTCGCCGTCACGCGCACGGATGGCGACTTCAGCGCGAGCCCACCCATGCGGCTCAATCGTTCGTTGAGCAGTTCCCGCGTGGCCATCTCCGAAACCAGCATGCCGCTGTTGAACGCCGTACGGGCGGTTGTTGGATCGGTTCCGTCCACGATGAGCTGCGGCGCAACGACTTCACCTCTTTGGATTTTGCGATCGAAGTCCGCCGGAATGATCAGCCCCACCTTGATGACATCCGCATTGACGGCATCCTGGATTTCCTGTTCATTGCCGACATATCCGTCGATTCTGAAATAGCCGGAAGCCGAGAAGTGCTCGATGAATGCCCGGCTTTCAGCCGTTCGGTTCAAGTCGAGAACAGCAGTCGGAACTTGATCCACCTCCGTATTCACGGCATATCCAAAAAGGAACATCATCACAATGGGCATCATGATCGGCATCATCATGCTGATGCGGTCCCGCCTCACCTGGATGAACTCCTTCTTCACGATGGCGGTGAACCGCTTCCACGAAAACAGTCCGCGCCTGGGTGCCTTTCCGGCAGTTTCCCTACTTCTCATGGATGAACCTCATTTCCTTGAATGTGCCCGATACGGCCCGCCCCGTGACCTGTTCCACACGGTGGATGAAGACATCCTCCAGGTTCCGGGCTCCCGCTTCGCCGGCAATCAGGTTCTGGGGCGTGTCATGGTCAATGATGCGGCCATCGAGGATGAAACTGACAAGGTCGCAGCTTTCCGCTTCGTCCATGTAATGAGTCGTCACCAGGATCGTGATGCCCTGACGGGACAAGGCATGGATGATCTCCCAGAATACGCGGCGGGAAACCGGATCAACCCCTGCGGTCGGTTCATCCAGAATCAGCAGCTCCGGCTTGTGTATCAGCGCGCATCCCAGCGCCAAACGCTGTTTCCATCCACCCGAAAGAGTACCGGCCAATTTCTTTTCCTTGCCTTCGAGATTGGCCATCAGGATCAGATCTTCTTTTCGACGATTTCTCACTTCCTTTGAAAGGCCGTATACCCCAGCATAAAAGTCTAGGTTTTCATCTACGGTCAGATCCTCATACAGGGAAAACCGCTGCGACATATACCCCAGTGACTGCCTGACGATTTCCGTTTCCTTCACCACATCATGCCCCATGATGTGCGCAATGCCGGAAGACGGATGCAGCACGCCGCACAGCATGCGGATTGTCGTTGATTTTCCCGACCCGTTCGGTCCCAGAAAACCGAAAATGCATCCTTTTGGTATCTGAAAGCTGATGTCGTCCACGGCCGTGAAGGTTCCGAACCGCTTCGTGAGATGATCCACTTCAATGGCATATTGCACATTTGTCCCGTATACAGCGGGTTTCGCGTCGACATTCATGGGTGATCCCTCACGGTTACCTGCGTATTGAGCATCGACATTCATGGGTGATCCCTCACGGTTACCTGCGTATTGACATACATCGGTAATCCCTCACTGTTCCGGGACTGCGCCAGGTATCTCCGTTTCCAGGGACATTCCCGGCTTCAATCCCGAATCCGATCCCTCAACCGCGACCTTGAACCGGAAAACAGTTGTCTCCTTCGAAGAGGTTGTCTCCGTGTTCCGGGGTGTGAATTCCGCCACATCGGATATCCAGATCACACGCGCGGGAATCTTTTTGCCCGGCAGAGACGTGGCGACCAGGTTCAGTTCCGTTCCCAATGCAATGGCAGACAGGTTTTTCTGGGGAATATACAGCCTGACGCTTAAATTCTTCAGATCCGATACCGTGCCGATGGCCGCTCCCGCGTTCACCACTTCGCCCCTGCTGATGGAAAGCAGCGTAACCACGCCATCGCAGGGTGCCTTCAGGGTATATTTGCCAAGAACAAGGCGACTTTGCTCCAACGCGGCCTGGCTCTGGGCCAGATCCGCTTCCGCGGCTTGGATGGAGGTAGAGGCGGTCCCGCCGACAAGCAGATCCAATTGAGCCTGGGCTTGTTCATACCGGGCTTTGGCCGCCGCGATCAACTCGACGCTGGCTCCTGCCTTGACCTGATCCCGCTGGTCCATCGCGGATTCCAGTTGTTTTTGGGCGGTTGTCCGCGCGGCTTTGGCCGCATCACGGCGATAGACCGAATCTTGGTACGCAGTATCGGAGAGAGCGCCGCTTTTTTTCAACACTTCGGCATCCGCCAACGATTGTTCCGTATAGTGCAACAACACGACCGCACTGCTGACGGCGGCTTGGGCTACAGCCACCTGCGCATCCGAAGTCTTGAGCTGTTCGGGACCCGGCCCTTTTTGTAAATCCTCATATTGGGCTTTAGCGGATTCTGCGGCGAATTTTGCCTGATCCACCTGCTCGGTGCGGCTTCCGTTTTTCAGCTCCGCCAACCTGGCTGTTTTCGCCGCGACGACCTGTTCCATCTGCGTCACTGAAAGTGCCTGGACAGAAGCATCCAGAACCGCTGCAGTCCCGCCCTGAACAATAGCCTGGCCTTCCTCCACATCAAGGGACTCGATACGTCCCGCCACTTCCGTCACGATGTCGGCTGATACCGCCTCCACGGTTCCTCCGAGCACCAATGGCCCGACTGCTCCGCAGCCCCCGGCCAGGAGCAGGGACACCGACATCATCACGAGTAAAAGTGCGGTGCGGGAAAATGCAATCATCCGCGGCATTGCCCCTGCGCATTTCGGATTCATTTTTCCAGGTGTCTTCATCTCCATTTTCAGTCATCCTCCTGAATGCAGATTCTCTATCATTCTATGCCGACAGTAACCTTCGCAGGTTGGCCTGGCCGATGGCGATGCCCACAAGGGGATCTTCCATCCCCTCGAACTCAACGGACAGAACCCCGTCATATTCCGCCCGCTTCAGCAAACGAATGCATTGGGAAACAGGCGCGTTGCCATGCCCGATGATGGCTCCGCGCAGATAGTGGCCCGCACGGGATGGAAACCAGCCTTCTCCCGGATTTGGTTCCAGTCCTGATTTGACATGAAAATCCTTCGCATGGATGTGGAATGCGTATGGAAGGGCACGTGCAACGGCTTTCACCGGATCTTCGTCGACACAGAGAAAATTACCGATATCCACCAGCCATCCGAAGTTCGGATGATTGACGGCCGTGACGAGTTTCTCCACGCGTTCGCTGTCCTGCGCAAAATACCCGTGGTTCTCCACCATCGTCCGGATGCCTAGTGTGGCGGCGAATTCGGTTACGGCACGGCACCCATCAGCGAGGACAGGCAGCAGGGCATCAAAGCTTTTTGCGCCGGTTCTGGCTTTCGCGGGCCCAAAGGTGGCATCGTGACGCATGCCGGGTGAGCCCAGGATGGCGGCCACGCGGACTTCATCCTTCAGACGCTCGGCTTCGGCCTTCCAGTCTCCATCTGAACCGTTGAGGAAATCCGCCCCAATGGTGTAATTGGCAACCTGAATTCCCACTCGGTCGCATTCGGCACGTACTTTCACCGCGAAACCGAGCAAGGTTTCCCCTTCAGGCAAGGCAAGTGTCGAAAACTCCAACACATCGAAACCCATTTCCTTCGCTTTCGAAATCACGTCGAGTTGCGTCATGACTCCGCTGGATACAAGATTGTGGAAGCTGTAGGAACTTACGCCGATTTTCATGTCGTCCTGCTTTCCGGAAGGACTGCCGCTCAATCGAGTTAAGCATTCCATCCCGTATGATTGTATCCAATGTGTGCTATTCTGTCACTACGAATACCATTGGCATGTGAATACCATTGGTATGTGAATGCCATTGGCATGTGAATACCATTGGCAAATTGAATACCATTGGCATGTGAATACCATTGGCATGTGAATACCATTGGCATGTGAATACCATTGGCATGTGAATACCATTGGCAAATTGCGGTGTTGGCGGGTTGTTCGCGTTGGCGGATTCATTTCTGGTGTTGTATGATAGGGTAGATGGTGGGATGCTGCTGGCATTCATTGAATGATTCACACGACAATCACCCTATTATCATGGAATACGGAGGTAGAATCAAATGGCCAAGATACTGGGCAGCGAATTGACCAGGGATTACCTGCTGCGGCATGTGGGCAGCATGTCCCAATTGGCGGGCATCAAGCGCTTCACGATGAACGAAGGGAAATCCGAGGGCTTGAAGGCAATTGAGATCAAGACGGGAAGTGGTCTTGAAGCAGTCCTTCTTGAAGGGAAGTGCCTGGATGTCGCAAGCATGTCCTACAAAGGCATCGGATTGAATTTCACGACAAAACCCGGACTTGCGGCGCCACAATATGCCAGTCAGCACGGTTCCGAGTTCCTGAGGAATTTCCAAGGCGGAATGCTCTATACCTGCGGTCTGTCCAATGTGGGTTCCGCCTGTATCGATATGGGAAATGAGTACGGAATTCATGGAAGGATCGGCATGACCTCTGCTGAAAAGATCGCCATATCCAGTTCTTGGCTGGGGGATGAATACCTGATGGAATTATCGGGCGAAATGCGGGAAGCCGCCCTGTTTGGCGAGAACCTGGTTCTGAAGCGCAAGGTCACTGCACAATTGGGCGGGCGACATATCCGCATTCAGGACAAGGTGGAAAACCAAGGGTATCAGTCACAACCACTCCTTCTGCTCTACCATTTCAATTTCGGTTATCCCCTGCTCTGTGAAGATGCGCGTCTGGTCATGCCGCGTACGAAGGTCACCCCTCGGGACGATGTCGCTGCCAAAGGCCTCGGGGATTATGAAACCTTCTGCGCCCCCATCGACGGGTCTGCGGAACAGGTATTTTATCATGAAGTGGGTGCCGATGATGGTGGAAATACGATTGCCGCCCTTGTCAACGACCGTCTGCAGATAGGGGTGTACATCCGGTACAACATCCGGCAACTCCCCCGGTTGATACAGTGGAAATCCATGGCTTCCGGCGATTACGTACTCGGCATCGAGCCATCAACCTGCCTGGTGGAAGGACGCGCGAAGGAGCGTGAGCGCGGAACCCTGCAGTTCCTCGCCCCTGGTGAAGAAAAGTCATTCGACCTTGAAATCGGGATTCTGGACGGCATGGCTGAAATCAATGAATTTG
>JANYKF010000187.1 GCA_025361665.1 Clostridiaceae bacterium | reverse complement strand
CATCGCAAACACAATAACCAATATTCATATGTCAAAGTGCGGCTGCCGCCAGGCGGCTTGTTTATGTTGCTCAAATGACGTAAAATCATGCTGAATAGTTACAAAAAAAGAAAAACAGCCGTTGTAAAATAAGGGCTTCCGAAGTTTTTTGACGTCTTCAGAGCCCTGCTTTTTTATGTTCAGTTGTCGGGAGTTATCGTATCGCTCTCGAAGCCGTGCGGTCCGGTTTTCACTGGCAATCCTGGCCGCCATTAACATGCATCTCGATGCGTGGATTCAACATCCGGAATTTTTCCCTGTTGTTCTCCAAGTCAAATCAGCAGCTGTGTAGTCCATTCCTTATTCATATTTCAAGGTCCAGATCCCCGGGTGGTTCTGTGCCATGCTCATTTTTCTGAGCCACTATGGATTCGACCCACATTTCATCTGTTTCTGCTTCAATGAAGCGTTTCTTCTTCACTGAGAGTTACTTTTCGAGAGACTACAGGATAAATGCACCTGGCAGCACAAGTCTATGCCACTTTAACGGTATAAACAAGCCGTCGGCAGACAGCAAAACCTTGAGTGACGGCCTACTGTTTTAGGAACAGCCACTCTACCAAAAAGTCCACCTGTGCAGAGGATACTCCAACACGCTATGAACTCAAAATCCAATGCTCCATATCCACCCATGCGTGCACAGGGAGTGTGTGGAGGTAGGCCATTTGCGTATTCCGGAGGACTTGGACAGGCAATCCGGTATGACCTGGGTTCATCCGCATATGTGAGGAATTCAAAGTGCTCAGACTTTCAGTATAACCTTCTCGAATCAATTGAATCAATTCTTTGTTGCTGCCAGGGTGTCATCTCATTGTGCATATTGATTCCGCTGCCACTTTTTTTCATCTCTTCCGGGATGCACCTTCATTTCAGGCCTGCCTGATTCTTAACGTCGACTCAAGAGCAATATCCAGGATTCTCTGGATATGTGCCTGCCCTCCGGCAACAGATCCGGGACGTGCACAGAATCCGGGTTTTTGCCCTGGCTTGTCTTGCAGACGCGTACCTTGTCACCATCCATGCAGAGCTTGTGCGCCATGCATACGGATGGCTGCCAGGTTGAGGACCAGTTTACAACCACGGCTGCGCCGCCTTCCCTGGAAGCCCGGGCAATACGCATGGCACCCTGCATCGCGGAAACCATCGGCTTTTCCATGACGACATGAATGCCCCTGTGCAGAATCTCCTCGAAAACTTTCCCGCGAAAGGCATTTCGCGCATACCAGCACGACGCCCGGATAAGGAACCGGACCGCACTGTAGGTTCCGGCTCGGAGGCGGCAGACATGCATCCAACAGCCCGTGCGGAACCAAGCAGGCCCATGGATCCGTGCAGGGCATGCACACCTATGTCGAAGATCGCGCCTGCGCCGGGCCTGAAGAACTAGTCCGGGTCCACTGTCAGCCCCACGGGCTTCTGCGAATACGGGTGCTTGCCTGTGGAAAGAGCCAACATGTTGATACCGTAGCGGGCCTGGATCGCAACCGTGTCCATAAGGATGTCGCACACAGCCACCACTTCCACATTGGGGAACCGGTTCGGGTAAGGCCAGTATGTGCCTCCTGCTATGCCGCCGCATCCGGGCACGGATAATTATGTTTTCTTCCACCAGCAAACCCTTGTCAGCGACATCACGGGCAGGGTGATGGTCTGGTTTTCGAATTCAGGCTGAAATGCTTCAACCGGAGTCAGGATGTCGTCGGCCTTCAACCCGGCGGCTTCGTCAATGGACCCGAATCCTACAATCAGGACGTCTGCGGTTTCTGTCGCGCTGAAGTTGATCAGGAAACCGTAGGTCGCTTCATCCGTGCGGAGGAAGTTGGCGTCAACGGTTTTGCTTTTCGCGGTCAGCGCCGGCGAATTGGTTTCCAATTCCAGGACTTCGCCCGGAAGCGCGGGAGCATACAGGTTGAAGACCTTCACCACATCGGAGAAATGAACACGTCCGTCATGGACATGGATCATACCCATGGTGTTGA
Organism: Clostridiaceae bacterium; assembly: GCA_025361665.1. Lineage (GTDB taxonomy): Bacteria > Bacillota > Clostridia > DSM-8532 > DSM-8532 > JAEWSN01. The sequence continues at coordinate 1,827 of JANYKF010000187.1, read as the reverse complement.
CCAGCGAGTAGTAGTTCGTCACTTCCATGATGTCCCCTATGCGGCAGAAAGCATTGAGATAACCCGCCGCATAGAGGCAATGGCGTATGTCGTTGGGTTCGTAGAATCCCGCATGGTCGTTGTGGCTGGCACGGGTCCAGTAGTTCCATTCCACTATCCCCATCGTGCAGTCCAGTTTCGCGTCCCGAATCGTCTGCGCCTGGCGGCGCAGGTCGGCTTCCTTGTCGCTGACATTGTCGGCAACGCGTTCCATGCCTTGCGCAAGCGGCAGGTTGTCGGGGCTATGGGAATAGCGGGTCACGACCAATGTGTCGAAGAGATCGGCCGCCTTCCCGATCACGGTGCTGCGCCAGGGTGTCGTGCCGTCTTCGCGCAGGCCCGCGCTTTCAAATTCGCCGATGGCCAGGATGCGCGCTTCGGGATAGGCAGCGCGCAGGGGCGGCACGAATTCACGCAGCTGCGCGGCATACATTTCCCCTGTCATGTGGCCTATTTCGTGAATGCCGTAATTCTCGTTGCCGAACATGAAGTAGGCGGCGGGAACCGCGAGGTTTCGGGAAACATGCCAGTTCCTGACGTAGGATGCCCAGGCTGCGGCGTCTTCCGGGGTCGCCGTGGTGGTGTTGAGCGTGATGAAAGGCCGGATGCCTTTGGCCGCGCAGAGTGCAAGGTACTCATCCGTGCCGAAGTCGTAATAGGCCTTATACCTGAACACCGGGTCGTCGCAGACCGGACGCAGATGGACCGGGCCGACGCCATGTTCCCAGTGATAGGTGCAAGTGACGCAGCCGCCGGGAAAGCGGAGGACCGGGCATGGGAACTGGTCAAATGCATCCAGAAGTTCCTGGCTGACATGCGTCTGCCCCACCGGCCTCATGTGGACCTGATCGATGACGACGCGGCTGTCGCCGGGGATGCCGATCTGGAAAAAGGCTTCTCCGGAACCGGGCGCGGCGATGCGGCATGCGCGCCGGTGCCAGTGCGCCAAATCGAATGTCATCTCCGCGCGGCTGTCGTCAGGCGTCGTCTGTCCGGGCAGGTGCAGTTCAATGGACAGCGTGACCGGGTGATGCTGCACCCGGGCCCACATTTCAACCTCGAACTCCTCGCCGGCCCGTACCCGCACGCCTGCCTGCAGGATGCCGCATCGGCTGCCCTGGGTGTAATTGTGGATCAGCTGCGATTCGCGTCCGGACATGTACATGCCGGCAATCAGGCGGCAGGACATCCCCGTCATGGTGTTGCCGACCGGCTCCCACTCAGCGGCCATCCCGGTCTGCACATTCTCGGGTCCGGCAAACTTCGGGTTCCTCAGCCGATCCGAAAGCATGGACGGGATCGTGTTTTCATATGCTTCGATGTTGTTCGAAAGCAACTGTTTGCCGGCGCGCCCATATAGGCCGCCTGTGGCACGGATGCTTGCATGCATGGGGAAGCTCCTTCCTAATTCACCTTCACGAGCGCGACAGAGTTTCCCTGCAGCGGCAGGGACAGCGTGACATCGCCACTGCATGTGACAGAATATATCCGGGAAAGATCATGGGTCTCATCCAAAAGATATACCTCGATCAGGTTATCTCCGGCGAGTCCTTGAAGTGCCAGGGAGTATTCGCTTTCACATCCGCCATAATTGCTGACCAATACGCAGCCGTTGCCGCCGTCCAAAGACGCGCTGCCGTATATGCCCTTTGCCCCGCTGCTTGACTTCACGGCATTTTTCAGGCTGAATAATGCCTGAAAAGCCTTGAATGAATAAAAAGTCTTCCGGGGGTTGCCATATATGTTGAACAAGCCGCAGAACAACGCAGTCGGCTGTCCGTCGTAATA
>JANYKF010000244.1 GCA_025361665.1 Clostridiaceae bacterium | reverse complement strand
GCCTTTCGGACCCAGATATGCACCATACAGAACATCCAGGTTTCGGAAGATGTTCGACTCGGAGGTGTTGATGGCGCTGATCCGCAACGGGATTCCCCGCGCATCCTTTTCCAGCACGAGCTCCTTCATCTGCAGCCGGATGGTCAGGATGTCCGCCCGGATTTCACCGATCGTCCTTTGAACTCTAAAAGGGTGATCGTACAGATCCTGCGTGTTTTTCCACAGGCTGAACGAATTGGTCAGAGCAATCGTGCCCAGGAGAATGGAAAACAGGATGATGATGCCCAGCCCGATGCTCATCTGACTGGAGACCTTCACATTCTTCAGTTTCATGAAACCCTCACCTCCTTTTCCTTTGAAAAATGGCCGCCGGCGGGGCCATCATTTTCATTCCGTCCATTCGTTCCAACATGGCCCTCTCCGCTTCCCCGGTTATCAGATATCCGCGGGCCGATATGGATTGGCATACTTTTTGCAGGATGAAATCCCGTATGGCGGGCGCATAATAGAACAGGAGGTTGCTGCAGAAGACAATGTCGAAGTCTCCGTATATGCTTTCGGGAGGGTTGGCGGAAACCGGATCCAGCAGGTCGAAAACCGAGAAACTGATGTGTTCTCTCAGATGCGGTACAACGTTATACTTATCACCATTTTTGATGAAGTAACGCTGAAGCTGTCCAAGTTTTACATTTCGAACCGATTCCTGGTCGTACTCACCTTCTCTTGCCAGAGCAAGGGCCGAGGTGGAAATGTCCGTACCAAAAACACGAAAGTGGACCTCGCTGCCGGCCACAGATCCCAGCTTGTCCAGCAGCATGGCCATGGAATAGGCTTCCTGACCTGCGGAACACCCGGCGGACCAGACGCGGATCTCTTCTTCGCCAGATTTCTGTTCGACAAGCCTTGGCAGGATCCATTGTTCAAGCAGGGCGAAAGTCAGCGGGTTTCTGAAAAATTCACTGTAGGTGATGTTCAGGGAGTCGAAAAAGGCTTCGGCTTCCACCGCGCTCTTTTCCAAATATCCGCAGTATGAGGATATTGTCTTGATGTCAAGCGCATTCCGCCTTTTTTCAATCACCTTGGCCAGAAAAGACACCTCGAACATGGCGATGTCTTTTCCACAAACCTGGCTCATTGCCCGGATGACCTTGTCCACATCCTTGATCATGGCAGCTCCCTGAAGGCGGCGATTTTTTCGCAGGCTCGTTATCTGACTGCCATTATACACCTGGTCCAGGTTGCTGAATAGCCCGAATGGCCCTTGATGAACCTTTGATGAACCGCATTCATGAAACAGCCCCTGGGTGGACGGCCTCTACGAAACGGCTTCTTCCCAATAAGTCAGTTTCAGCAGCATGATGACCAGCTTGACCTGCTCTTCCAGATCCCCGCTGCTGACCATTCCATATCGCTTTCCTGAAAATCCCCTTGATTCGAGTGTCCACAGGAAGGCCTTAAGGGCGGGGTACTTCGCAACGTTTTGCTTCATATGGTACAGCAAATCACTTATCTTTCTATATCGTTCCGTTTCTGATTCCTTTTCAGCGTCGAATAGGGCTGCATCGCAGAGGAGTGCAAGTGGCAAGGCAATTGCACCGCGATATTCAACCCTTTTCGCATCTTTCGGAAATAAACCCAGATAATTTCTGAAGCTTTCACAAAAAATCCTATACACGGTACTTCTCCCGGAAGATTGGCAAATTCTTTATGAATGCCTCCCTTTTGGACGGAAACAGGTCTTTTCTCTGCAATACTTCTTCGATGATGCGCAAAATCAACCCCTTATCGCTGTCACCTGTCAGAAGATCCATATCCTCCAAATCCTTCGCTTCCATCCTGATGATTTTACTGACAATAATGTCTTCCTTGGCCAGGACATATAAATTCAGGTAGGAAAACTGTTCCAGTTTCATGGCTCTCGTCTGATAAGAAGGCGACAAGACCGTGCTCTCATATTCGAGCATGTCGAAATCGCTCAAGTACCGTATCACTTTTCCCAGAGACGCAGGATACGAAAGGTCGACGAAATCAAAATCCCTTGTCGCCCGATCGTTGTATCTGCCCAGGATGCAAGCCGATCCGCCCATGAAATAAATGGAGAAAGGTTCAACTTCGAGTGCCTTTGCCACCTTCTCCATATCCGAAAGAACATTCATCAGGGCATCGTAATTCATCATACGGCTTTTCCATCAATCCTTGCAGTCATTACATCCGACCTTCCCGTCAAACCGTTCGGCAATATCAATGGGCTTTCGCAACCCAGATATGCGACCTCAGGTCACATTCTCATGCAATTGTATCATAATTGCCTTGAGGTCATGCGCCTGGAATAAATATCGCACGACGTCCGGACAGCGCGTCATGGGTGCCTGCCTATCTGGTATCCAACCAAATCCAATTCAAACCCATTCTGCTTGATCTCTTTCCATTCTTTCATGACAACGCCGCCATGAAGTTCCGGAATTCTTCTGCTTGCGGTATTCCGACGGTCAACGGGATAGGTGAGATTCTCGCATGCCAAATTGGTCCAGGCCCATGTCATCAGGGCTGAAACGGCTTCCATGCCGATTCCCCGGCCATGGGCGCCTTTCTTGATCCATATCCCCAATTCCGGCATGGCCTGGCCCAATTCATGAACGCCCGAGCAACCAAGGAATTCGCCGGTGGTCTTGTCCTGGACCACCATTTGTAGGTTTGTTCCGTCGTTCAGCGAAACCATCGCGCTTTTGATGAACGTGACAGTTTCCTCCAGGACAACCGGTGTCGGCGGATACATGAATCGTGTGATTTCATCAGTAAACTCCCGGAATATTGACTCTGCGTAAGCCATTGTGATCGGGACCTGAATCAACCGCTCCGACTCGATTTTCACATCCAATAATGACACATTCCCTTTCATTGCAGCCTCCATTTCATTCAGCTCCTATTCAAACTGCATCTTCATTCACATGCGCGCCCCCATCCGGTTCCCTGAGGCATACCGCTTCAACCCGGCTTTGAAAACCTGCCTTGCCAAAATCACGGCACCGATGTCAATGGCCAGGACGCCGAGACAAACCGGCAGATTGAAAGCCTGCAATCGTGAAGATGAGGAACAGCAGCCATCTTCCCGGGTTCCACCCGGAAATTGCGAAGAACAGGATGAACGCATAGACGAAATCTCCCCACGCGGAAAAGTTCATGCGGGCAGTGTGCACATGAATGAAAGGGTCGCGTGGCTGCAGCAGGAAAATATCCAGTTCACCGCTCTGCACGATGGCATTGAGGCGTCGGACATTGCCGAAGACGATGTGCAGCAACCCGAACGTGGACGCGGACAGCGCCCAGATGGACATCACGTCGCGGAAGCCGTATCCGCCCAGGTTCCCCGACTGCTGGAAAACCATCCACCAGAAAAACAAAAAGAACACATCGTTGATGGCCATCCCAACAGCCTGCGTGAGGAAGCTGACCCGGTATTCCATGGCGGAAGCCAGGTTGGTGCGGAAGTAATCCCATATGAGCCGCAGATGTAAATTCACGGCATTTTTGGAGTTTTGTCCGACAAGATTCCGGTTCTCCCGCAACATCGCATTCCGGTTCTCTTGTTTAACAGCATTCCGGTTCTGCTGTTTTTTCACGCCGGGGTTCTCTTTCCCTGTCATGATGGGTCGTTGCTTCTTATCCGCCGTTCGCATGTACCATCTTCGCCCCCTTCCGGTATACGAGGTGGGCCAGCCCGAAAATCACAAGGCAGTACAGCAGCTGGATCGGCATCAACTGCAGGCAGGATTCCCATGAAAAAGTGGAAGCCAGTCGTGCCGGAGCGTAAATCATATACGGATACGGCAGGAACAGCGCAATGCCGCGCAGCCAGGCCGGCAGCATTTCAAGCGGAAGGAACAGCCCGAGCATGAAGGCCAGTTTCTGTGAAATCCAGTAAAAGGCCGAATTATCCTCGGTCCAGAAGGATGAAAGACCGATGAGCGCCTCCATGGACAGGCTGAGAAACAAGCCGAGGAAGATGGACAGGATCACGAAGGGCAGGTGTGTCGGTTGGAATCCTTCCAGCGGGCCTACCAGCACCATCGCCATGACGAACCCAATCGGGATGTTGAGGGTCAGACGCAGCAGCAATTGCCCGAATGCATCCGCGAACAGGCTCGTCAGGTAGTGGTACGGCCGCAGGAGCTGGATCGCCACATCACCTGAACGGATGTCGCCGTTGAGGCGCTCCATGATGTCGCTTCGCGTCAGCATGACGATTTCCGCCACCGTGTAGTACCAAAGCAGCCGGTTGAGGCTGTATCCCGCAACCTGTCCGCGACTGCCCGCCACTTTCTCCCACAGCTGCAGGAACAGGAACAGCGCCAATCCGAGAAAGAGCGATCCGAAGATGAAGTTTCGCGTGTATATGGTGCTGTTCTGCATGGCTGCCCGCATGACTGCGCCGTATTTCCGAAAGAACCGCTTCACTCCACGACACCTCCCTGCCTCCTGATATCCGCTTCATGAGTCATGAATTCAGCTGTTTCACTTGTGTTAGGGCTCCTACCCGTTCCCTGCTGGAAAATGGCGGAGATGATTTCCTCCATCGGCATGTCCGATATCGTCACATCGGCCACTTCCCCGACAGCCATGATGCGGGTCATGGTTTCATGCATGGAGTTCGCCAGTGCATCCACTTCCAGAACCGCCTCGTTGTCTTTGCACTGCAGGATGGCAAACCCGGAAAAGGCCGCACAGTCTATATTCTGAACATATTGCACCCGGATGATCTTTTTCCGCAGATAACTATGCTTGATTTCCGCAAGGGTGCTGTCCAGGACCGTTCTTCCGTGGTTGATGATCACGGCGCGCCGGCACAGCTGTTCCACATCCCCGATATCATGGCTGGTCAGAAAGACGGTAACGCCCTCCTCCCGGTTGATTCGTTTGATCATTTCCCGGATTTTCGCCTTCACCACCACATCCAGCCCGATCGTGGGTTCATCCAGAAAGAGGATTTCCGGCTTGTGCAGCAAGGATGCGGCCACTTCACACCGCATGCGCTCTCCAAGTGACAGCTTGCGGACCGGCGTTTTCAGATGCTCCCCAATCTCCAGCAATTCCACCAGCGCGTTTAGGCGTTTTTGCAGAACGGCGCCTTCCACATCATAGATGGCCCCGAGCAGGCGAAAACTGTCGAGTGCCGGCAAATGCCAATAGAGCATGGATTTCTGGCCGAATACGCTTCCGATCCTATATGCGAGGGCACGCTGATCCTTTCCCGGTGTCAGACCCGCTACCGTCATGGAGCCCGATGTGGGTGTCAGGATTCCGGTCAGCATCTTGATGGTGGTTGATTTCCCCGCTCCGTTTGGTCCAAGGAAGGCCAGCATTTCACCGCGTTCCACCTCCAGATCGATGCCGTCCACCGCGACAATCTCCCGATACTGCGGATGACGGATGGCCCGAAAACTGCCGGAAAGGCCAGGCTCCTTGATCTTGGCGCGAAATGCCTTGGTCAGTTTTGATGTGGTCAGCATCACGCTCATGGTTTCCCGTCGAGTAGACAACTCGACACTCCTTTCAAACTTATATTCTGAGTGAAGGGAATGTCTGTTGCCCCTCACAGAACCGTACGTGCAGTTTTCCCGCATACGGCTCTTCTAACTCACATGTACTTTCGTACTTTTGCTTCA
>JANYKF010000236.1 GCA_025361665.1 Clostridiaceae bacterium | reverse complement strand
CGAATGCGAGCATCTACTTGAACAAAAATGCGGGAACCTGTGCCGCGACGGACAAGGGTTGTACGGAACTCGTCGATTTGACGACGAAGAATACGCCGGCGAACGTGGTGCGGAACCCGAGCTTTGAAGATGTTGATGTGGCAACGGGCAAGCCGAGGTTCTGGAAGGGAAACGGTGTCGTGTCGTCGGGCGCTTCGTCTGGAGCGAACGCCGTGGCGCTTCCGGTCGGTGGCACGATGAATCAGAGCGTCAGTCTCCAACCGAATGCGTTCTACACGATTTCCATGAACGCCAAGGGCGCGGCGACGGGCTCACAATCTTCATTCCGTCTGTACTTCCTCGATTCGACCGGCGCGAATGTTTCGCCGACTCTTGATTCGGCACGGTTTGATTTGACGGGTGCCTATACGCGAGTCACGTATTCGTTTGCGACGCCGAATAATCAGAATCTCGCCATCGTTACAGCTCAGCTGAACGGCTTCGGGTCGAGTCCGGTCGTGATCGATGATGTCCAGATCGAATACGGAGATTCAGCGACGGCGTATCATGAGGGATATCCGTTTGATGCAACGAAATTGACGATGAAAGTTCCGCCGGCATGGCTCAACTGCACCGGTGCATCGACCGACAATATCGCTTGTGCGAATTATGCCGGCGTGTGTGCGAGGGCTGATGTCGGATGCGAACGGTATGCGCCGTCGAATGGGGACGCGAGTGTGAATGGAGCTTTGACGAGCCTCGATTTGTGTCCGACGGAATGCGCCGGATATGACACGTTCAAGCAGCTCGGCTGGAATGATTCGTCTATTGCGGGTCAGGGATTCGAGAGCGAAAAATTCCCGGTGTTCTTCTCGCCGACGTTCCCGGGTGCTCAATCGTGTTCTATCGCCGCGGCCGGTTGTGACGAGTTTACGAACATGCAACGTGCGGCAGCAGGTGGGGAATCGCGCGAATATTATTCTCAGCTTCGCAAGTGTCAGGTGACGGCGGATACGAAAGACACAGCTAACTACTATACCTGGGAAGGTTCGGATACGGCCGGCTTGCAGTTGAAGAATTGGAAGTTGAAGAAGTCGGAAGCGGATGCAGCACCGTGTACGAACGGTACGTGGGATGGCGATGGAACGGCGGCGGTGTTCAACTGTCATGATGCGACGGTCGGTATTTCCGATGCATTGCTTTCGGCAAATCCGTCTTTGCAGCCGACCTGTCATCAGCATTCGGATGTTGCTTTGAACCCGGATTGCCGAGAATTCTATGATGATCAGGGCGTCGTTCACTATCGCTTTATTTCCCGTACGATTATTTCCGCTGATTCCTGCACGCAATTGCGGAAGACTTCGGTCGCTTCGGTTGCGAATGGCGGACAGACGGATTGTACGCAGACGGGTGGACGATGGACGTCGGCGACGGGTGAATGTATCTACTTCGCTTTGCCGCAGATGTCACAGGTCTGCAATCAGGTTGATGCCGGTTGCCGCGCCTATCGCGGAAATGCCGGTGGAAATACACGCCAGGTTTTGAATGAGACCTTCGAATCGGTGACGCCGGATTCCTCCGGTCATGTGATTGCCATTCCGGCGAATGGCGCGAATCCGGCGCAGTTGTATCGCGGTACCATCAGTAATGAATCTTTGGCGGCGAACGGACATTCGCTCCTCAGCGACCTTTCAATGTTCACGGCTCCGCTCGGCGACAAGGTCCAGGCGGGACATACGTATACCGTCACGTTCTGGGCGAAAAATTCCGGTGCGGCAAACGCTACGTTGAACACGACGCTCGTGTACGGCGGTGCGTTCCGATATCCGACGGATCCGGCTGCACAGAATCTCGGGGCGGCGACGACCGATTGGAAACGCTATGCGATGCCGGCTGTGACGATCGATCAGCTCGCGGTTGCCGGTGTGCCGATGATTGCCATCAACGGTTCGTCGGGCAATTTCTTCGTCGATAATATCGAAGTCCGCGAAGTGCAGACGCTGGTCGCGTTCGTGAAGAATTCTTGGACGGTTCCGG
>JANYKF010000232.1 GCA_025361665.1 Clostridiaceae bacterium | reverse complement strand
CACCCGTCGCAATCAGCACGGTCTTTGCCTGGTGGGAGCCTTGCGCGGTCTTTACTTCAAAATGACCGAGAAAATCAATTCCCATCACTTCATCCTGTAAAAGTGTGCCGCCCAGTCGGGTGACTTGCCGCTCTCCTGTTCGCATCAACTCGGTACCGCTGACAGGTACCGTCAAACCGTAGTAGTTTTCAATTCTCTCCGCTTTCATCAGCGATCCGGCTGCCGTTCCGATGACGAGTGTATCCAGATTGGCCCGTATCGTGTAAAGCGCGGCTGATATTCCAGCAGGCCCTTTCCCGATGATGATGACGTCATGCATGTTTTCGCCCTCCTAGCAGAATCTTACCACAATAAAACGATCACGCACCGAGATATTGTGACGATTATGACGGGATGACGATATGGTGACGGTCTTGAATGGATGACGATTATGGTGACGGGATGACGATTATGACGGGATGACGATTATGGACGGCAGACCGGGCAAGGCTCATATCCTTCGGCGGCAGCCTCTTCAGCCGTTGCAAAGAAACGAATCGCGTCTGCGTCAAAACCGGCTTGGGTGGAGCGTTCCAGAAACAACCGGCAGTCTGTGCGGCAATAGAGGAACCGTTCGTCCCATAGGTATCCCGCAACCTGGGTTCTCCGTATGACGCGTCCGCCCCCGAATGCAAACGTGTCATACGTCTTGTCTCCGCCAACCGGAAGCCCTTGCACGAAGGCAAGCATGCCGACATCGGAAACAGCACGCCTGAATGCGGCTTCCTCTGTCTTGGGCAGGTCAAAGTGGAATCCGCTTCCACCCTCCGGGAAATCCGCGATGATTCCGGCCTGCAATCCGGTCACGGCCAACACATCATCCGCTGCCGCAGGGATATCTGACTTGCCGGCCTTGGCCAACGCCATCCCCTCTTCCAGCAGCGACTGGACAACCCGGGTTACGGTGTCCAGCCTTTTTGCGGCAAACTCCTCTTCTGTCCGCAAACCGGGCAGCGCTTCGGAGAAATGTGTCCAGGAGGCTTGCTGCAAGGTATTGTCCAGTCTGTCATAAACCTGGACGTCCGTTCCCATCGTGAACCGGACAAAGTGCCGGCCATCCCCGGGATCCCAGGAATATGGCTTTCCCGGCATCCGAACCGGACTCGTGACAAGAATGCCATTCCCATCCAGATGAGCCGCCTGAACCCGAAGCACGGCGCTTTCCGGGCCAACCGTCACTAGGACAGGCACATGTGCGCGCACCCTCGCTTCCGCCGAGGGGATGCCCGAAGCACCAAGTCCGGCGGAGAGTATTTCAAAAAAAGCAGACACGGCTGCCTCCTCATCCACCTGCAGGCCTCCGCCACTGGCGTATCCGGCGCCTTCCCTCACGGAACCGGCCATGATCCAGGCGGCATCCGAAATGGCGTTGTCGATGGCCGCATCGTAGTATGCGCGAAGCTCCAGGCTTTTCGCGAGGGAATCCGCGCGTATGTCCGTCATCAGCAGGAAAGGTGCCATCGCGAACAGGCAGAGGATGGCCAGACTAATCGGCTTCATTCCGCACCATGCCTCCTGCCCTCGCGAGGATGCCAGACCCGGGCGAAGAACCGAAAAAAAGCATCCTGTGAAAGGCTCCGGCCATTGTCTCGCCCCGGCTCTCCACTTCAACAAAAAGCAAATCCCCGGCATGCATCCGATATTGCCGTGAAGCCTCCTCTTCGCTTGCCGGCGAAGAGGGATAGAGAACGCCCAATACGCTTTGCTCGCTGTCCGTGACGCGGGACTGATCGTATGTTCCGGTAAACAAGAGTCCGGAGCCCGTTGTCGCATATACCGGTATCCAGGAACGTTTCTGGTGCCGTATCTTGATATCGTACCGCAATCCTGTTGCTGACAGGCGTTCTGTAAACTGATCATAAAGACGCGGCGAGATGGACCCCATGTCCCTGGCCGTGTCCGCGAACCGGCTGGCTTCGGCCTGCACAAGCGAACGCGTCACATCATCCTGACGTTCCAGCAGGGCCATGGTCGGTACCGTGAAAAGCAGGATGGCAGCCAACAGGAATCCTGCCAATTTCCAGAGTGCGTCATCCATTCTTTCTCCCATCCGGGCAGTCAGCGTCAAACGCATGACCCCGTCGAAAAAGCCCTATGGCAAGCTTTCATAAGTCGAAGCCACCACAGCGCCCGATTCATCGATTTCATAAACAACACGATATCGTGCTTCCGCCTTTATCGTACCAAGATCGATCCGGTCTGCCGGAACCCCGTCAACAAGGATCCGATTCTTCCGGACTCCATCCGCCGATATCCCGTCTGCCGGAACCCCATCCGCCGATATCCCGTCTGTCGGAACTCCATCCGCCGATATCCCGTCTGCCGGAACCCCATCTGCCGATATCCCGTCTGCCGGAACCCCATCCGCTGCGATCCCGTCTTCCAAGACCCCGTCCGCCGATATCCCGTCTTCCAAGACCCCGTCCGCGACGACTTGCCCATCTGACGGGACACCGGCATCAGCAATCATCAGCACCCCGATCAAGTCGGACCCGCCGCATTCCCGGACCAACCCCTCACGGGTCGCCCGCAAGGACATCCGGGTGTTAAACCCTCCGGCAAGGGACAACGGAGGATAGGAGGATGGAGGATAGGATGACCGAGGATAAGATGACGACTGCCCTTCATCGGCCTTCACGACTGAATCCGACAGGGAAACAGACTCCACGCTGTCCATCAGCCGGATGAAGCCGGCATAGCGAAACAGAAAGGAACCTGCCGCCATCACGGTCATGAGCACGGCAATCGTCCACCCCAGATAGCGCCGGATGGTTTCGTCCATTTCTATTGCACCTGTGCGAAAATCGCACCGCGGATTTTTTGGTTTGAGTCATAGACCAAGTGGGATGCAAACCGTCCGGACGGATTGATGTATCCGGTCAGATTGCTGTTTTCCGCATCTCGCCTCGCAGCGTCCTGCAGGTTTTTGCTCTTCTGGGCCAGCAAGTCGCCCGATCCGGTGTTCAGCACAAAGCACTTGTCCTTGACGGAAAGTGTGCCGGCCGTACTTGAGACATACTGGTCGAATCCGCTCAAGGACGGGGCTGAACCCGCACCCGGATCCAGATTCGCCGCAGCACCGGCATCCAAGGTGCGGACAAGCACGATGAAATCGCCGCTCTGACCGCTGAAGGACCCGATGGCGGACAATACGTCGTCACCCTTCACCTGCTTGCCGTCGTACGCCCGGAATTCCTCATCCGCGAGGCTGGCGGCGATGGACCCGATGCGTTCACCCGCCGTGTCCCCGACGTCCTTCATGCCGTTGAAGACCGTGATGCCGATCGCGACAACGGCGACGAACAATAAAATTGATACTCCGAGCCACAGCGCCTTTGAAATGTTTCCGTCCATGTTTTTCCTCCCGATTCCTTACTCCCCGAACCATTCATTCAGGGTTGTGATTATCCTCAAACAATGCCGGTCACAGGGAACGATTCGCGGCCTCATGCTTCAGAATGATGACATCTGGCTGTAGAATACCGACATCTCCGTCATGCTCGAAACAACCATGGGGATCATCAGGTACAGCACAATCAGGGCGTACAGCGGGATGAATCCCACCATGTTGCCCAGGTTCCGTTTCCGCTCCACAACCCGTTCATTCAACTCCTTGCGTTTCTCCCTGCCGTAGGCCTTCTCGCTTTCCAGTTCCTCGAAAGCCTGGAGAATCGGGAGGTCCGATGCGGCCAGCATCAGGTTTCCAACAAGGACGGACATAGGCTCAAACGGGGTTTTCGCCTTCAGGGCAGCCAGTGCCTCGACAGCCCCGGCACTGTAATCGGAAAGGCATGCCTGCAGCGATTCCCTGAAATGAAGCGAGAACATTTCCATCCATTCCAGCATCTCCTCGACATCCACGCGGGGCATGTGCATCAGCATCAGGATGATGGTCTGGAAACGGGCCACTTCATCTTCCATGTCCAAAACCCGGATTCCGGCCTGAATACGGACCGACAGGAACGGAACCTGCCACCCGGCGGCAAAGGCGGCAAGACACAGCAGGAGCGCCCACCAATGAAAATGATTGCTTCCAAGCGCAGCCGATTTCTCCGCAATCCTCAGGGAAACCGCCTCTGCATCCAAATCAGCAACCGAGCCGCTGCTGCGTACGACTGCGAGGATTTCCTCCTTCGTCGCACCTTTCGGCAATGTGATGAGCAGGCTGCGGTCAAATACAGTATCTTCCTCCAGCTTCGCCTGATCCTCCGGAGAAAGCTTCCCGCCGAGAAACCCTGCCGGAAGGGATGATTCATACAGAATGCGATGCGCCGTCTGAACCTGCAGGCCCAGGCACAACAGCAGCATCCCGAAGAAAGCAGCCATCCCCGCCAGGAGCTGCCTTGTGATGACCTCCTCCACCCGCAGGGGGGATACGGCCCGTTTCAGCCACCCTTCCATCGACAGGTGCTTTACCGTGTGCCGTCCCGGCACAAGGCGGTCCACGACAGGATGCAGCCATCTGCGATACAATCTGGCTTCCCAGCGATTGCGGACCAGGTGCTCGGGACGGAGTTCGTCAAACTGCTGGAGTTTCCGGACGGCCAGATAACTTGCGAGGGTGATGGCCACCATCAGGACTTCCAGCACGGAACCGGCTCCCTGCGCATAGAAGCGGGCCATGGGCGCAAAACTGTCTCCAGCCCAGTTCCGGATGGGCTGTATGAAAAAGAGGGGCAGCAGGGATAGCACATTCAAACTTTTCAGTGCGTATAGCAGCCTGTCCCGTTTGAACAGTTCCGACCTGATTTCCTCACTGAGATGCCCCAGGCTCATCAAAAACACCGAAGCACCCTCCATGCGGGCATCCCCGTACTCGCGGGTGATGCAGCACATGCCGGCCAGCAGCTTCAGGTATTTGTTCGGCGCTGTTTCCCGGTACTGGCCGAAAGTGGCTTCCGTATCGGCTGCCGACAGGACATCCAGCAGTTTCTCTCCCTGTGCGTACATCTCGTGGGCCCGTTCCTCCAGCATGGCCTGGCAGGCTTCCTCCACCGCGCCGTCCACGGACTGTTCCTCGTAATAGCGGTGCCGGAGCTGCTCATGAAACCGAAGCTGCTGACGCATCAGACGGTTGGCCACCCAATGGTCATTAGCGAGCAGCAAGTTGTTGTAACAGACCCTGAGACGGGTGAGCGACGGCCGGGCAAGGTTGTGG
>JANYKF010000207.1 GCA_025361665.1 Clostridiaceae bacterium | reverse complement strand
AAAGTGCTGAAATATCCAATCCGCCGGTTTTTGCTTCCATCTTGTCGATCCATGTTTATTTCCTGCCCCGGGTACAGATTCCCGCCCGTCATTGTACAAACAGTTCCGTCATGTCGGACTTGGAGGTCTCCAAGTCCTTGTAAACATCGGCCAGGTTGACGGACATGCCCTTCACAACGCGATCCCCAAGATTCTTGCTTTTCACGCCGACATCACGGCACGGGAGATCAATCCAGCCGGCGTTCAGGAGCATTGCCTCCGTTTCCGGCTTCAGCAGCCAATCCACAAACTGCTTCCCGATGGCCGTGTGGGGCGCGCCGGCGATGAGGGCCACGGTATTGGGGCTGATGAGTGTCCCCATTTCCGCTTCACCTTGATCCAGATAGACGACATCAACCGGTGCGCCGTCATTCACAGCTCCGTAAGCATCGTCCGTATCCGTCAGGCCCATGGCCATTTGTCCGGACACGACCCTGTCACGTACCACTGAGTTGCCGTCTGCTGCCTGTATCCCTTTGTCCTTCGCGTTCTTGTACCAGGCCAGCGCCTTGTCGCGCCCGAGTTCCGCATATAGGGCCGCCGCATGGGTGGCCGACGTGCCAAACATGGGAAGGGCGATGCCGATCTGTTTCGGGTCAAACGGTGCATCCATCAAGGTGAGCAGCGATGTTGGGTATTGTTCCGGTTTCACCATCTCCTTGTTGACAAGCAGGATGCGGGCACGGCCTCCAAAACCGGTCCAATACCCTTTGGCTTCTTTGAAAGCGGCCGGGATGTCTTTGGCGGAAGCAGAGACATAAGGGGCGAGAACCCCTTTTTCCTGCAGGAGGATGGTTTGGATGAACTCATTGCTCCAGAAGACATCGGCCTGCGGGTTGCCTTTTTCGGCAATAAGCCGGTTCACAAGACCGGTTGTCTTTGCGGCTTCCACATCATAGACGGGGAGCACCTTGATTCCTGTCTCCGCGGAGAATTGCTTGAACAAGGGCTCGGAATAGACCTGATCCACAGCCGTGTAGACAACAAGTGCTTTTTCAGTGCTGCAGGCACCCAAGAGCAGCGTCAGCATCAGGATGAGGAATATCGGGATGATTGACGGGGCAGCAGGTTTGCAGGTGTGAGGGCGAAAGATCGTCACATCCATCATGCCTTCTGGCGGGTTGTCCTTGGATAGTGCGATTCTGTTCGCCTTCTGAAACGTCATGGGATGACCTCCTTCCACTTTTCCATTGTTTACCGGCAAGCCGGAATATGATTTAATGGGGAAGGTTCCAGGGTCGGATGACATGCCGGATGTACCATGAAAATCACGAAAACCAGGCAATGACTCTTCGCGGCATGGCAAAAGGTCGGACGAAACGGCGGATGTGTGATATTCCGTATTTTATCACTTTGATCCGTGGGTTTGGCAAGAGATTTCAGGCGAATCATGTGAGGTCATGCAGCAAAAATGTTTTCGTCCCCATTCAGCAAGGAGCAGCAATGGCCATGACAACAGGAAAGAACCCGCACAACCTGAAGTCGGAACTTCATCGTGACCTGAACCTCCTCATATTGGCCATCACCTTTGGGATGGCTTACATGACGGTTTATAACGGCCCTTCTCTCAATGCCTTCATCCGGTCATTGGGTGCGGGTGATTTCGTGTTTGCCGTCATCATGGCCATGCCGGTATTTACCGGCCTGCTGCAGCTGGTCGCATCCCTGGTGCTGCAAAAGGTGGGGAAGCGCAAGGGCCTCTTCATTGCGGCGGGGCTCATCCAGCGGCTTATCCTCATCCCCATCGCCCTTGTTCCCTTGCTCATTCCCGGTCAATTCCAAGGTGCGCGTATATGGCTCGTGCTGATCCTGATCGCCGCGTGTTCCGGTGCATCGGCCTTCATGGTCATCATCTACAGCTCCTGGATGGGCGCGCTGGTGCCGCATGAAATCCAGGGGCGCTATTTTTCTCAGCGAACGCTCATCAGCACCATTACGAGTCTCATTGTCGCACCCTTGTCGGGGCTTTTTCTGGATCTGGTGAAGGGGCCGACCGGGTATGCCATCCTGTTCTGCGTGGTGGCTGTCATCGGCACCATCGACATCGTCATTTTTTTCTGGATCCGCGACCCGGCCATGGTGGTGTCCGCCACGACGAAGCCTTTGCACATGCATATCCTACAGCCCTTGCGGGATGCGAATTACAGGCAGTTCATCCTGTTCAGCACGGCGTTCCAGTTCAGCTTCAACCTGACCGGCTCCTTTTTCACGCCGTTCATGCTTGAACACCTGCATATGAGCATGCTGGCCATCACCGTGCTTACGCAAACCACGATGAGCCTGTTTGTGATTCTGTTCGTAGGGCGCATGGGACGCATGATGGATCGGTTCGGTGTCAAGACGGTCATGTCCGTTTCGATAGCCGTCATTGTGATCA
>JANYKF010000184.1 GCA_025361665.1 Clostridiaceae bacterium | reverse complement strand
CCGATCTTGGGCTCCAGGGCAATGACGGTCCCGGCTTCCAGCGGCTGGTCGAAGCCTTTCGCGATAACCGGCATTTCATCAAGCTGCAGGCCCACGCCGTGTCCGAGAAATTTCACCTTCTGGCCGTGAAACCCCATGAAGTCCGGCTCAAGTACTGGATTTACTCGTGCCAAGGCTGCCTGGTAGATTGCGGAGGGAATCGCTCCGGGTTTAAGCGCCGCCGCAGCTTCGTGTTGGATGGAAATGCAGAGAGCCTGCATATTTGCCATCTCTTCATCCGGTTCGGCGCCAAACCGGTAAACCTGCGTGCAGTCGCTGTGGTAGCCATCCACGCCGTATCCGACATCAACAAAGACAAGGTCGCCGACAGACAGTTTTCTTTCACGGCTGCCGATGATGGGCACGGCCGCACTCATTCCCCGCGCACCTCCGGGGCCATCGAAACTGGTCCGCAGGAGCGAACTCTCCCCGAATGCGATTTGGCCTACAATCATCTCATTCTGAAACATGGAAAAACGGGAAACGCCATGATATCCAAGGTCAATCATGGCTTTGTACAGGCGTCCCGTCAGTTCCGCCTCGCTCATTCCCGTTTCGAGCAGCCCCGGAACAATATCGTCAAGCAGATGCCGGTGCTGCCGGCCGGATTCCTCCATGCACGCCAGTTCGTACGCGCTCTTGACTGCACGCACATCCAATACGGTTCGATCGATTGCGAAAAAATCCGTAAAGGTGAAAACCTTTCTGAGGCGCTCCAGAAGGGCAATCGTGGCGATCTCAGTCTCAAGATAGGTTCGGCCGCATTCCGCACCGGCAATCCTGGCCGCGTCGCGGTACGTATCCATCGGGAAAACATTCGAAAGGTCTGATTCGGCGCGGGCCCGGTCGAAGCTTTTTCGCACGAAGTAATGCACTGAGCCATCTTTTCTGATAACCAGCAGTCCATCCTGCATGCTGCCGGTGAAATAGTACTGGTTCACGCGACCCACCAGCAGAATGGTGCCCCACTCCGGATCCTTGTAATCCATGGCGGCTCTCAGGCGATCAATGCGTAACAGGGATTCATTGGTTCTTTTCATGTCTTCCTCCACGGAACAATGCAAGCCTTCCTGCACGGAACAATGCAAACTGTCAGGAGAAGTTTATCATGAAAGGAGTCATTGCTGCATCAGAATCTGAAATCCTGAAAAAGAAAATGTCCTCGGAATAGGGCGTTCAAAATGAAATGTGTAAAATGGTGTGCTAAATGGAGTCCGCAATATGGGGTTCGCATCTTTACACCTCGATGTGAATGGGGTACGATGCTGAAGTTGGGAACCGGTTCAACGGCTGATTTCAGATCGGTTCAACGCTGATTCCAGATCGGTTCAACGGCTGATTTCAGATTGGTTCAACTGCTGATTCCAGATTGGTTCAACTGCTGATTCCGGATTTGAATTCGTAAGCTTTTCGCAACGATTATCATCATGGAATGAATCAGGAGGCTCCACATGCGAAGCAGGCCAAACATCATCCTCATCAACTGCGACGACTTGGGATACGGGGATCTGGGGTGCTATGGGTCCCGAGTCAACCGGACGCCGGTCATCGACCGCATGGCGTCCGAGGGGATGCGCCTGACTGATTTTTATATGGCTTCACCCGTCTGTTCCCCCTCCAGGGGCGCCATGATGACCGGCTGTTATCCGCCCCGCATCGGATTCGGCAGCTTTGACGGGGAATGGGTGCTGTTTCCCGGGCAGGGGATCGGCCTGCATCCGGATGAGAAAACGATTGCCACCCAGTTGAGAGACGCCGGATACCATACCATGCTGATTGGCAAGTGGCATTGTGGTGACCAACCTGCCTTTCTGCCAACAAGACATGGGTTCGACCATTATTACGGGTTGCCATACAGCAACGACATGGGACGACAGCCGGGTCGCGAAGACAAGAGGCCGCCCCTGCCCTTGATGCGGGATGAGGAAGTCATCCAGGAGCAGCCGGACCAGCGGTCCCTGACGGAGCGTTATGTCGAACAGGCAGTCCGGTTCATCCGGGACCATCGGGAGAACCCGTTTTTTCTGTATTTGGCCCATATGCATGTCCACCTCCCGCATTATGCGCCGGAAAGATTCGAGAGGGAGTCTATCAACGGTGAGTACGGTGCCGCCGTCGAATGCGTCGACTGGTCTGCAGGCGTCCTGCTGGATGAGCTGAAAAGGCAGAATCTTGATGAAGACACGCTGGTTGTCTTTACCTCGGACAATGGCTCGCGAGGAGACCGGGGAGGGAGCAACACGCCGCTTCGCGGGAAAAAGGGAACCACCTGGGAAGGCGGTCAGCGCGTGCCATGCATCCTGCGCTGGCCGGGCATGATTCCCGCCGGGCAAGTCCTCCGTGATATCGCAAGTTCGATGGATTTCTATCCGACATTCCTGCGCCTTGGTCAGGCCATCCTTCCAACGGACAGGACGATCGACGGAGTCGACATGAGCCCGCTGCTTTTTGAAAAAGGGCGCTCCAGAAGAGGAATATTCTACTATTACATGAAGGAGAATCTCGAAGCCGTCCGGGAAGGGCGCTGGAAACTGCATGTCCACAAGGAAGACACGGTCATGACGGCATTGTATGACCTTGAGCAGGACATTGGGGAGCAGACGGACCTTGCCCGGGTTCATCCCGATGTGGTCGAAAGGCTGCAGAGACTGCTTGACGCATGTCGCAAGGATATTGGAGATGCCGTTGCCGGTGTGCCGGGTGAAAACAGAAGGCCGGCCGGCCGGGTGGCGCATCCGGATACGCTGACCCATTACAATCCGGACCATCCGTATATGCTGGCCATGTATGACAAAGGGGATGCTGGCTGAGTGATGTCCCGCCATTTTGAAAGCGGCAGCCGGGTTTGAAACGACAATCGGAATAAGCTGGCATCAACGAGGAGGCGTGTCATGAACCATGATGAAATCATTTTGAGATCCCTTGCCCATGAATACAACAGGATGGCGATGGGGGACAGGAATCAGGAAAATCTCCGCCTGCACGAGGCCGTGAACGACCTGAAAATGATCAGGCCGGTCGTCCTCATCGACGAACTCCCATGGCATGAACTCGATTTTCCCGATGAGCTCTCGCTTCAATGCGAAGATCCGCATCTGCGTGAAATCGAGCGGTTCCTGCGTACCAATCTCTTTAAAAACCGGCATATGCCTGCCGACATGGTTGCATCTCCCTATATCCCGGTTCGGAAGGTCATCCATAGCACGGGGAATGGCATTCGTGTCGAAGAGGATACCCTCGCGGCCGACAAGGGCAATCACATCGTTTCCCATCGTTATCATGATATGCTGAAAGCCGAGTCGGATTTGGCAATGCTTCATGCTCCCGTTCTGACGTATGATCGGGATGAGTCCATGCGGCGTTTTGAACTTGTCGGAGGGATTCTGGGAGATATCATACCGGTTCGCCTGAGAGGGACAGATGTCTTTCATGTCCACACATGGGATGACATCGCCATGTATCGCGGCGTGACGGAACTCCTGGTGGATCTGGCGGATCGGCCGGAATTCTCCCATGCGATGGTCCGCAAATTGACGGACATCCGGCTTTCCGAACTCGAACAGCTTGAATCACTTGGTCTGCTGGACAGGGGTGCCTATGATCTTCACTGCACTGCCGCCAGAACCAGGGATCTGCCAGAAGGTCTTGCGGGCGCGAGTTCCGGCAACGAGCTGACAGACAAGCTTGTGGACGGCAACTCCGGCAAGGAAGCTGCAGACAGGCCCGACTGCAGCTACGGAGAGACGGCCGGCTACAGGTCTGATGGCAGCTCCGGCAAGGAAGCTGCAGACAGGCCCGACTGCGGCTACGGAGAGACGGCCGGCAACAGGTCTGATGGCAGCTCCGGCAAGGCGATGAAAAGCCGGCCCGCAACCAGAAAAGACATCTGGGGACGCGGGACGGCTCAGATTTTCGCATCCGTTTCAAAGGCGATGCACGATGAATTCGACATCGAATACATGCTCGAGACAATCGGCACCTTTGGCCTTGCCTACTACGGATGCTGTGAACCGCTCGATCGGAAGATCGACATCGTTTCACGGATCCCGAATCTCCGGAAGATATCCATCACGCCCTGGGCGGATGTGGATGTGGCCGCCGAGGCGATTGGCGGAAAATATGTCCTGGCCTCGAAACCGAATCCCGCCTCCGTCGCGGTGCCCCTGCTGGACAAGGAGGCACTTCAAAAGGAAATCGGACGCATCCTGGATGCATGCCGGAGGAATGGCTGCTCCTGCGATATCGTACTGAAGGACATCAGCACCTGTGCGAAGCGGCCGCAGAATCTCTTCGAATGGGAGCGGGTCGTCATGGACATGGTGAGAAATGCGTAACAAAAGAGGGGTTGCCCCTCAATCACGATATGATTATTGAGACAACCCCTTTTTTTGGATCTGCCTTCCATGCGACAATCCGGTACCCTCGACCCCTATTTCATCCCAAACATCTCTTCCTTCAGATCGAGGTAATAAATGTAGTCCTGTGTTGTCACGTTCGGCGGGCAGCGATGGTCGCAGAAGGGGATGTATCCGCCTCTTTCTACCAGGGGGACGAGGGAATCCATGTATGTTTTGATGGCTTTCCGCCCATCGCCCAACTGAATCTTATCAACACCGCCCATGATTCTCAGCTCTTTGCCGAATTGGTCGAAGAGTTCCTTCGGGTGCGCGCAGCCATTGACTTCAAATGGAAACAGGCAGTTGATGCCGCCTTCCATGAAATAGGGAAGAATTGGCCTGACGTCGCCGTCGCAGTCGATGTACCAGAGGTCGATTCCCGCATTGGCAAGCTTTTTGTGAATGCGCTTGTAACGGGGCATGACCACATCGCGGAAGAAAGGAACCGAAACGATGGGCCCGTTTTTGAAACAGATGTCTTCCCATCCGGATGCATAGTCAAATTCAAAATGAGGCAGGAGCTGGTCCAGCGAGTCTTCCACAAGAAGACAGCAGGTTTCCACCATGTCCTCCACCATCTCGGGATAATCATAGCCCGCATAGGCCAGCCCTTCAAAAGTGAGCATGTCCCTGACTTTTCCAATCATGGAACCACAGCCGACTCCCAGTGGGTAATCCCGATTTCGAGGATGTTGCTCCCTCAGCTGTCCGACATCGATTTTGCGGGCGGGATCGTCTCTTCTGAAACGCTCTTTTTTGCATTTCATCCAGTCGTCCGGGGTGACGATGGAAGCCTTGATGTAATGCGGGATCGTATCGTGCCCATCTTTCGGGACTTCTGCCAGAAGCCCGTCCCCATTCATGAACGTTCGCGTTGTTTCGGTTTCCGAAATGGCCGTATTGGGAAAACTGGGATGCATCCATGTGTTGCCGCCAATTCCTTCAATCCGGTCAAAATTGAAAAATAGGTTGGCGTCCTGTTCGTTTTTGATCCCGTTGACGGTGAAGATGTCCCAGCTGTCATAGTTTTCTTCCCAGTAGCCGAATTCCATGTTGAAGCACCGGTCTACGGGCTTGTAGTGCATCTGGTTGTTGAAACGCTCGCGGTCGGTCATTTCACTTTTCCATTTCGCACGGATTGGCTTGATTGCTGACATGGAAGTTCCCCCTTTATCGGTAATCGCTTCAGGACATGAAATCATGGTATCACATTGTCAGTTTCAGGCCAACCCCCTGACATGATACAATCAGTCCTGCAGACATATCCGCATAAACATGGACTGGCCGGTCACGACATGGCCCTGGCAAGTCCGCGTTTTCAGGCAAGGAGGCATCATGCCGAAGAACATTCTTTTCATCACCAGCGATCAGCAGCATTGGATGACGCTGGGATACCTGAATCCCGAAGTGAAAACACCCAACCTGGACCGATTGGCCAGGAGCGGGATGACGTTTCACCGCGCCTATACAGTGAACCCGACCTGCACCCCGACACGAGCCAGCTGGATTACCGGCCTGTATCCGAGCCGTCACGGCGCCTACAGCCTGGGAACCAAGCTGCCCGAAGATACGCTCACCATCGGTGATTGCATGAACCGGGACGGCCTTTTCACAGGACTGATCGGCAAAGCTCACTTCCAGCCCCTGAGGACCACCGCGGAATATTCTTCCATTGAGGCATATCCCGTTCTGCACGACATGGATTTCTGGCGAAGCTTCTCTGGTCCTTTCTATGGATTTGAACATGTGGAGCTTGCGCGCAACCATACGGACGAGAGCCATGCAGGCCAACATTATGCGCTTTGGATGGAAAAGAAGGGTTTTCCGAACTGGCGTGACTTTTTTCTGCCCAATGAACCCGGTTTCCGGCTGGCCGGCGATGTCCATGCCGATTCCCCGCATCGTGAAAGAACATGCGGGCAAGCTTGGGAAATTCCCGAGGAGATCCACTACAATGCCTGGATTGCCGAACGGACGAACGCCTTGATGGCTGATTGTGCCCGATCGGGACGTCCTTTCTTCCTATGGGCCAGCTTTTTTGATCCGCATCCGGAATATATGGTGCCGGAACCCTATGCGAGCATGTATGATCCGGCCGGGGTCACAGTGCCATCGCATCCCCCGGGGGAGTTCGATGACAAACCACCCTATTTCAAGGAGGCGCTCAAATCGGATCCTGACTTTTCAGAGTATGCGGAGCCGGATGGAAACGGCATGCACGGGGCCGGGTCACATCTGAAGTCACAAGCGGACAAGGCGAAAAACATCGCCGCCATGTATGGCATGGTGACCATGCTGGACAAATATATCGGAAAAATTCTGGATCAAGTGGAAGCACTCGGGCTTGCTGAAGAAACACTGGTCTGCTTCACATCGGATCATGGGGATTTCTGGGGACAGCACGGGCTGACTGCGAAAGCCATCCATCATTATGAAGACTTGCTTCGGGTCCCTCTCATCATCCGATGCCCCGGGGTCATTCCGGCAGGGAGGGTATGCGACGCGCTGCAATCCACGGTTGATCTGGCGCCGACGTTCCTCGGCATGCTGGGGCTGCCCATACCCCGGAGCATGCAGGGAGTGGACGAAGGCGCCGTCTGGCGCGGAGAATCATTGGAGATCAGGGACCATGTGATCGTGGAAAACCGGCACCAGCCGACTACCATGAACTTGAGGACCTACATAAGCAAACGCTATAAGATGACCATCCATTATCAGCGCGACTATGGAGAGTTGTACGATTTGGAAGCGGATTCGGGAGAACTGGTCAACCATTGGAATCATCCGGATTATGCCTCGATCAAGTCGGACCTGCTGCTGAAATTTCTCTATGGTGAAATGGCCAAGGAACCTGTGCCCATGCCCCGGATCGCAATCGCCTGATTGCAGCGGGATGAAAGGTATGTATGATTGCAGGTTGTATAAACGCTGTATCAGCGTGATAGCTAAATATCATAATGTGTCCATATGCTGAGGATTTTCACTGTTTTCTCCTCCTCCAGAACTTCATATACAAGCCTGTGCTTGATATTGATCCTGCGGGAATAAGTCCCTGACAAGTCACCTTGCAACTTTTCATACGGGGGAGGCGATTGAAAAGGACTCTCTCGAATCAAGTCTATGAGCGCTTTTGCCTTTGCATCAAGTTTTGCTGCTTTTAGCCTTTGAATATCCTTTACTGCTTTTTTAACATAGACGATCGAGTACATTACCATTTCACCTCATTTTCGGGTATGCACTCGGAAATGGGTGTTTTCATTCCTTCTAGAATTCGCTCTTTCATATTTGGGATAGAGCAAAGGTACACTGTTTCCATCAGGCCATTGTAATCTTCCTCGCTGATAATAACAGCATTCCCATCTTTTGTACTGATATTGACAGGCTCATTATACTTGATGGTTTGTTCAAGTAAATGGAAAATGTCTTTTCTGAAATTGGTTATATTTGTGTTCAGCATTTCTTCACCTCTTTTCTGAAATTGGTTATATTTGTGTTCAGCATTTCT